>JBKJON010000534.1:0-15479 GCA_046595715.1 Marmoricola sp. | reverse complement strand
TGGCCGCCGTTCCACCAGCGGCGTAGGCCGCGCCGCGCCGTGCGGACTGAACTATCCGGGCAGCGACTGCCGTTCCGCTGGGATGTGCCGGCAACGATCGTGATCCTGCGGGGTCGGCTAGCTGGTGACGTCCTTGCCGGCGAAACGTGCCCACCCCGCGAACCAGAACACGACCATGTACGCCACGGCGACGTAGAGGCCCTGCTGGACGCCGTCCCAGGCGATCGGGGACCGGAAGAGATCGCCGAATGCGAGCCAGTGATGGGTGATCAGGACCGGATGCAACCAGCTGATCTGCGGGATGCTGTCCGCGATGAAGCTGGCGGTGCTGAAGATGACCACGGTGATCATCGCTCCGATGGGCTGCTCGGTCAGGGTGGAGACGAACAGGCCCACGGCGCCGAGAGCGGCGAAGCAGACACTGAGGTAGAGGGAAGCGGCGAGCACCCTGAGCAGCCCGTCCCCAAGCCCGATCTGGGTCCCTGAGAGCAGGGTCATGTCGCCGCCACCGAAGAGGGCGAGCCCCATGACGATTCCGGTCACGGTCACGGTCAACGTGGCCACGACCGAGAAGATCACGATGGCGAGGTACTTCACGGCGAGCAAGCGGGCGCGCTGCACCGGAACGGTGAGCAGGTAGCGCAGGGTGCCGAGGTTCGCCTCACCCGCCACGGCGTCTCCCGAGATCGCTGCCACCGCCAGTGGCAGGAAGAGTCCCAGCTCGATGGTCAGCGAGGCCAGCGCGACGAAGAGGCCGTTCTCCGTGATGGAGCTGAAGAAGTCAGGTCCCTCACCTCCGCGGCCCGGAGAGGAGACCTTGACCGCGATGGAGATCAGCACCGGTACGGCGGCCAGCACCACCAACCCCGCCAGGTTGCGACGCCGACCGAAGATCAACCGCAGCTCGGATCGCAGGAATCTGGTGGAGACCGTCCGTGGTCGGCGCGAACCGACTGTCTCAGCCACCGACATCGAAGCCCTCCCCGGTGAGGGCGACGAAGACGTCCTCGAGAGACGGAGCGCCAACCCGGAAGCCGAGGACGGGCACCCCTTGATGGACACACGCAGCGACGATCTTGTCCGGCGCGATCCCGTTCAGGTTCCCGGTGGCGGACGTGCGGGTCACCTGGACCTCGAGGAGCCCGAGCTCCTGCATGATGCGAGCTGCCTCGCGCGGTTGGTCGGTCTCGACGACTGCCTGGTGCTGGGTTCCGGCCCGGACCTCGGCGCTGGTGCCCTGGGCGACCAGCTTGCCGGCGTGCATCACACCGAGATGGGAGCACATCTGCTCGACCTCGGAGAGCAGGTGGCTCGAGACCAGGACGGTTGCGCCCTCCGCGGCGAGCGATCCAACCAGGGACCTGACCTCTCGGGTGCCCTGGGGATCGAGTCCGTTGGTGGGTTCGTCGAGGACCAGGAGGTCACGTGGCCGAAGGAGCGCGCTCGCGATGGCGAGGCGCTGGCGCATGCCCAGGGAGTAGGCGCGGTAGCGCTTGGTCGCTGCGACCAGCAGCCCGACCCGATCCAGGGCGCCGTCGATCCTGGCGCGCGCCGTCCGGGGGTCGGTGGTGCGGTCTGCGGCCTCGAGTCTGGCCAGGTTGTCCCGACCTGAGAGGTAGGGATGGAACGCCGGACCCTCGACCAGCGCACCGACCCGGGCCAGCACGTCGGGTCCCGCGGCCGGCATCTGGCGCCCGAGGAGCTCGACGGTCCCGGAGGTGGGGCCGACCAGGCCGAGCAGCATCCGGATCGTGGTCGTCTTGCCCGATCCGTTCGGGCCGAGGAAGCCGTAGACGGAGCCGGTGGGGACGACGAGATCCAGCGAGTTGACCGCGACCTGGTGCCCGAACCGTTTGGTCAGCCCGGAGGTGGCGACGGCAGCCTCCGGCATCACTTGGCCAGGGCGACGTACAACGCCTCCGGGGCCACGGCGCCGACCGCGACGCGCCCGTCAGTGGTCAGGAGCGCAGAGAACAAAGTGCCTCGCAACAAGTGACCGGAACCCCAGGTGCCGCTGACCTCGGGCAGGACCTTGAGCATCGTGGTCAGCTGCCCCGACCCGGAGGTGGCGTCCGTGGGCAGCTCGGCGACGACGACGGAGCTCCAGCCGGTGCCGACGACCTTCGGCTTCATCTCCGAACCCGCCTTGCCAGCCTGCCCTCCGGTTCCATGGCCGGGGCTGGACAGCTTCTCCGGAGTCTTCGAGCCGGATCCCTCGGTCACCTTCGTGCCGGGGGGCGGGTTGAAGCCGAACACCGAGGAGGCCGGGGTCGAGGGGTTGAAGGAGGTGAAGCCGACCTCGAAGGAGGGATCCTGGGTTTTCTTGGCGAACACCTGGACCCGGGTGGGCACGTGGGTCTTGCCGTCGATCGCGATGCGCACCGACTCCACGAGGGATCCGTCGTCCTTGGGCTGCAGCACCAGCTCGTAGGCGGTCCGACGGGCCACGGTGGTCGTCCCGTCGGTGGTCACCCTGGTCGTCGGCGAGATCGCAGCGAGGGCAGCGTCGGCCGCCTTCTGCGGTGTCATCGGAGCACCGTCCGCAAGCTGGCCCGGGGCATCGTCCTTGGTCAGGGCGACCTCACGGTGGGTGGCGCTCTTGTCGCGGCTGGACCAGGTCCAGGAGTGGGTGCCGTTGCGCACGAGGTCGGACTCGCCCAGGGAACCGAGCAGCGCGAGCCGGACCTTGTTCGGGCCGGCGTACCACAGCCGCAGCGTGTGCGAGCCGGAGACGAGCGAGGCCATGTCCGAGCTGCCGGCGCCCCCGACGCCGGGGAGCCTGGGCAGGCCCAGGTCGGCGTTCTGGACGACCGTGCCGGAGAGACCGTCGAGCCTCGCCTTCTGGACGTCCACCAACAGCTGCGCGGCGCTGCGCTCGGGCAGGCCACCGCGAGCGCTCGCGGTGATGACACCGACGGCGGACCCTCCTGCGACGAGGACGACAGCGACGACAGCGGGGACGAGCCAACGCAGGGAAGGGCGACGGGTGAAGATGCTCATGGGCCAAGGGTGCACCAGTGTCGCTGTGAGATCGCTGAGAGCCTGTGGGTCCGCTCAGGCTGCCGTGCCAGTCTGGTGGGCATGCGGCTACTGCTCGTCGAGGACGAACGGCGCCTCGCGCATGCCCTGCGCCGGGGTCTGACGGACGACGGGTTCATCGTCGAGGTGGCCGGCGACGGCGCCACGGGTCTCGACCTGGCCCGGCACGGAGACTTCGATGCGGTCGTGCTCGACGTGATGCTGCCCCGCCTCTCCGGGTTCGATGTCGTGCGCGCTCTCCGCTCGGAGGAGAACTGGGTGCCGGTCCTGATGCTCTCGGCCCGGGCAGGGGAGCACGACCAGGCAGACGGTCTCGACTACGGAGCAGACGACTACCTGACCAAGCCGTTCTCCTACGTGGTGCTGCTCGCCCGTCTGCGCGCGCTGCTGCGTCGCACTCCGCAGGCCCGGCCATCGGTCCTCTCGGCTGGGGACATCAGGCTCGACCCCAGCACTCGGGTGGTGACGGTCGACGGCGCCCGGGTGGCGCTGACACCACGAGAGCTCGGGCTGCTGGAGTATCTCCTGCGCCGACCAGGTCGGGTGGTCACCAAGGTCGAGATCCTGGACCACGTCTGGGACGCTGCGGCCGACGTGAACCCCAATGCGGTCGAGGTCTACGTGGGCTACCTGCGCCGCAAGCTCGGTCGGCGTCTGGTCGAGACCGTGCGCGGCGCCGGGTACCGCCTCGAGACATGACCCCAGCACGGGGGTGGCAGCGCCTGAGCCTGAGGGCGCGGCTCCTGGTGATCGGTGTGTTCGGCGTTGCGCTGGCGTTGGCAGCCGGCAGCTTCGCGCTGTACGGCGTCCTCACCGTGGTGGGCTTCCGGACCCTCGACAACGCCGGCGACGCGACCGCGGCCGAGGTCGCTGACCTGGTGGACCGGGACCGGCTGCCGGACCCCATCCCGGTGACCGGCAGCCAGGTCGTTCAGGTCCTGGACTCCCGCAACCGGGTGGTGAGCTCCTCGGTGAACGGCGATCGGCTGACCGCCGTGGTGACGCCGGCCGAGGTGGCCACGGCCCTGGACGGACGCCATCCTCAGGTCCCCGGCTCGCGTCTCGGGTTGGACTCGCCGCTGCGCATCTCTGCCGCCGCAGCGGGACCGACGGGTGCTCGTCGTACGGTCGTGGTGGCGCAGCGCGTCAATGACATCGTGGACAGCCAGCAGGTCCTCGGGCTCACACTGCTGGCGACGTACCCGCTGCTCCTGCTGGTCCTGGCCATGATCGCCTGGAGGGTCGTCGGTGCGGCGCTGCGACCCGTCGAGCTGCTACGGTCCAGCGCTGAGCGGATCTCTGGGACCGGCCAGGAGGAGCGGCTACCCGTCTCCGCATCGCAGGACGAGGTGCACGACCTCGCGGTGACCCTGAACTCCATGCTCGATCGGCTGTCGGCCTCGCGCGTGCGCCAGCGTGCGTTCGTGGCCGACGCGGCCCACGAGCTCCGCAGCCCGCTGAGCTCGATGCGAACCCAGCTGGAGATCGCCGAGAGGCTCGGTGAAGGCTCGGAGGTCACCCGCGACCTCCAGGTAGAGGTCACGCGCATGGCCGGGCTCGTCGAGGATCTGTTGGTGCTGGCACGTCTGGACCGGGAGTCGTCTCCGACGAGAACATCACTGCCGGTCGAGCTCCACGAGGTCCTGGCCCATGTGGTTGACCGGCACTCCGGGGCGCGAGTCGCCGTGACCGCCGGCGACCTTCCCGAGATCGTCGTGCCCGGCAACGCCGAGGTGCTCAGGCGAGTGTTCGACAACATCGCGGACAACGCCGTGCGGCACGCCAGCACAGCGGTGCGTGTGGAGATGCACCCGCACGACGCGCTGGTCGACGTGCTGGTCTGCGACGACGGCACCGGGATCCCCGAGGCCGATCGCGAAAGGGTCTTCGACCGCTTCACCCGACTTGACGAGGCACGCGACCGCGACGCCGGAGGAAGTGGTCTCGGCCTGGCGATCGTGCGGGAGCTCCTCCACCAGGCCGGCGGCACGGTGGTGCTGGAGGCGGGGGAGGCGAGTGGCCTGGTGGCTCGCGTCACGTTGCCGGTCGCGCGGTCCGCTGGCGGTTCACCGGTTCAGGTCTGACGGGAAAGCGCGGCCGTCAGTGCCGAGACGGTCCTGGTGATGCGTCCGCCGAGCAGCCACAGGAGGCACGGCCAGGCGGTGGCGACCAGCCCGGACGCGAGCACGTCGGTCAGCGAGTGGTAGCCGAGGTAGACACGGCTCGCGGCCACGCCGACCGCCAGCACGGCGGCGGCTGTGACCAGGACAGTGCGTCCGGCGTACCTGAGGGAGGGCCGGAGCAACCACCCGACCAGGGCGAGGAGGACCGCCGAGTTCAGGGTGTGCGCGGAGGGGAACGAGTACGTCGTGTCAAGGTCGCCCAACCTGTCGACCCGGCCGGGTCGGGGCCGTGCCACCAGAAGCTTCACCCCGACGGTGAGGAACGCGCAGCCCGCAACCGGGTCCAGTCGGCTCAGGCCCTAGTGCTCCCTGACCGCATCAGCGAGGGCCCCCGACCCCCAGGGCCGCAAGCCCGGCAGCGAGGGCCAGGAACGCGCCTGGGCCACGTAGCGCCGAGGGGTACCAGCCGTCGCTGGCCTTGTGAGTCGTGGCGGCCTCCAGTCGTGACATGCGTGGACCCTAGGCGCGTGCTCCGGTGGTCGACACCCGTCGGGAGCGGACAGTCAGGTTGCGGTCAGGTCGGCCGGGCCCTGATCACGTGAGGGTCAGGCTCACCGGCCGCGAGCTCCAGGTGACCTCGGTGGAGGTGGCCCGGCATGCGCAGCACCTGCGGATGCTGCGAGGCCGATGTGCGTGTGGCGACGCCCGGTGCCGCGACAGAGGTCGGCCACGGGCACGGGCACGAAGAACGGCACGAGGAGCATCGTCACGACGAGCAGGACAGCCACGACCACGTCCATCTCGAGGAGGACGACGAGCTGCGCAGCCACGCCCTCGAGCTCGAGGTGGCGGTGCTGGCCAGGAACGACGGGCTCGCGGCGTGCAACCGGGTCTGGCTGGCCGAGCGCGACATGATGGCGCTGAACCTGATGCAGGCAGTCAAGTTGAGTCCTGGCAGCGCGATTGAGCGCAGGGTGATGGGGGAACCCAACAACCATGCTGAGTGCTCTGGCGTGGGGAACCTTGGCGGCTGTCTCACTGACCGTGGGTGCGCTCCTGGCCCTCGCGCGCGAGTGGCGCGCGGGCCTGGTCGGGGCGGTGCTCGCCTTCGGTGCCGGAGCGCTCGTCTCCAGCGTGGCCTTTGAGCTCGCTCAGGAGGGGCTGCGGATAGGGGGGCCGGTCTCGGTGGCCGTCGGTCTCGCGGTCGGGGCCGTCGCATTCTTTGGCGCGGACCGCGCCGTCAGCCACGTCGGCGGTCGGTCCGGCGGCGGATCCGCAGGGCTGCCGCTGGCGCTGGGCTCCCTCCTCGACGGCATCCCGGAGCAGGCGGTCCTCGGTATCGGCCTCGCGAGCGGCAAAGGTGTCAGCGTGGCGCTGCTGGTGGCGATCTTCATCTCCAACCTTCCCGAGGCGATCGGGTCGGCCAGTGACATGCGCCGCTCCGGAAAGTCTCGAGGACACGTGCTGACGCTGTGGGTGGCGGTGTCCGTGCTGTGCGCCACCGCCACGCTCGGCGGCTACCTCGTCGCCCAGCTGGTGGGGGGTGGTGTGAAGGCCGCAGTCGACGGGTTCGCTGCGGGTGCTCTGCTGGTGATGCTGACCGACTCGATGATTCCGGAGGCCAAGGAGAAGCTCGGCAACCGGGCGGGGCTGGTCACGGTCCTGGGTTTCGCAGTGGCGGCGGGACTGTCCAACCTGTCCTGAGCGGCGCGCGGCCGAGCTCAGTGCAGCGTGTAGCCGCCATCGGTGACCAGCACTGCTCCGGTGGTGAACGAGGCTGCGTCGCTGGCGAGATAGACCACGCTGGGCGCGATCTCCTCCGGGGTCGCGTACCGCTTCATCGGTACGTCCTCGATCCAGTGCTGCCGGAACTGCGGCTCGTCGACCGGTGCCATCTCCGTCTTCACGTAGCCGGGCGCGATCGCGTTCACCCGGATGTGGTGCGGCGCCCATTCCGCAGCCAGTGACTTGGTCAGCTGGTGGACCGCAGCCTTGGAGGCGTTGTACGCCGGTTGCCACTGTGGACGGTTCACGATCATGGCGGAGATGGAGCCGACGTTGACGATGGAGCCGCCACCCGCCTCGATCATGGAAGGAGCAACTGCCCGCGACATCCGCCACAACCCGGTCACGTTGACGTCGAAGACGCGGGCGAACTCCTCATCGGGGACCTCGAGGGCTGGCCGGTGGAAACAGGCACCGGCGTTGTTGATCAGCACGTCGATGCGGCCATGGGCAGCGAGTGCCTCGCCAACGATGCGCCCCACGTCATCGGCGTCGGTGATGTCGCCGGTGACGACCGTCGTACGGCGCCCGGACTCCTCGGCGATCTCGTTGGCTGCCTGACGGTTGCGCTCTTCGTGGCGACCGACCACCACGACCTCCGCCCCGGCGTGAGCGAGCGCCGCGGCGAAGGCTCGACCCAGGCCCTGGTTGGCGCCGGTGACCAGGGCGGTGCGGCCCTCGAGTCTGAACGGGTTCATGTGTCCTCCTTGGACGGCGGCGCACCGGATGTCTCGGCTCGTTCCGAGCACCGGGTGGCGCTGGCTGGTCCGTTCATTCTGCCCGGACCTTCGACACACGAGCCCGCAGCCGGGAGAGGGTCCAAGGTCCCCCCGTGCCATGACCTACGCACCTGCACAGTGACGCGTCACCGAGACACCCTGAGAAGGAGAGGTAAGGGTGAGACGAATGTTCCCCACCGATGACTGGGACCCAGGCCGCATGATGAACGGTTCCTACGGCAACGGCACCGGCATGATGAACGGCGGAGGGTGGCTGATCCTGCTCATCGGTTTGCTCCTTCTGGTGCTGGTGGGGGCGACGATCTTCTTGGCCCTCAGAGCGACCGGTTCAAGCCCGACCGGTCGAGGCGCCAGCCCGGTGACCGGATCGCCCCGAGACGTCCTGGACCTGCGACTGGCCCGGGGTGAGATCAGCCCGGAGGAGTACGGCACCACTCGCACGCTGCTCGATCCCTGAGCTCGAGGGATACCCAGGGCCGATGGCGGCGGGTGGGAGTTCGTCGCGTCACTCCAGCACTACCGGGTGCCCACGAGGTGCCTGCACACCGCGGGGCCGTACTCGACCGGGTGCGCAGCCTGAGCCTCAGAGCCAGTCGTTGCGCCTGAAGGTGAGGAACAGGGCCAGGGACAGCAGCACGATGAGGATGGTCGAGGTGATGAAACCCGAGGCGTGGGCGAAGCCGGGGTAGGGCAGGTTCTGGCCGTAGAAGCCGGTGACGGCGGTGGGAACCGCGATGATGGCCGCCCAGCTGGTGACCTTCTTCGTGATGATGTTGAGCCGGTTGCCCTGGATGGTCAGGTTGGTCTCCACGATGGTCGAGACGAGGTCGCGCAGGCTGTCAGTCCACTCGGTGGCCCTCAGTACGTGGTCGTAGAGGTCTTGGTAGTAGGGCGCCATCGCGGGCGGCACCAGCGCGACGTCGCGCCGCATGAGCGTGTTGACGACCTCTCTCATCGGCAGCACGACGCGTCTCAGTCGCACCAGGCTCTTGCGCAACTCGAAGCTGCGGCGCTGCACATCGCTGTCGTGAGGCCGGTCCTCGAAGAGGAGGTCCTCGAGACTCTCGATCTGGTCGTCGAGGGCCTGGACGGTGTCGAAGTGTCCGTCGACGACGAAGTCGAGCAACCCGTAGAGGAGCGCGCCGATGCCGTAGGTGGTGAGCTCGGCGTCCTGGTCGAAGTGCTCGAGCAGGTCGTCGATGGGGAAGTTGTCGTCCTTGCGGACCGTGACCAAGGCCTTCGGGGTGATGAAGGCCGCGATCTCACCGGTGATCAGCTCACCGGTGTCGGCGTCGAGCTGGACGGCGTAGGCACTGAGGAAGTCATGGTGTTCGTAGCGATCGAACTTGGGTCGCTGTCGCTCGGCGGTCGCGTCCTCCACGGCCAGTTCGTGCAGTCCGAGCTCGTCGGCGACGGTCTGCAGTTCCTCCATGGTGGGTCGGCACAGGTCCACCCACACGATGGCCTGTTCGTGGGACAGGTGCTCCTCGAGCTTCTCCAGGGAGAAGCCTTCGTCGACAAGGACGCCTGTTCGGTAGCAACGCGTGGTGGACACCAGGGCAGTATCGCGGACAATTCACCACCGTCCACCCGGGCGCTCGTGCGGCAGGGATGTCCAGCCGCCGGCGGCTCAGTCGTCGGGGTTGGCGGGCGGGCGGTACCCGGCCCGGCCGCTGGTGCCGACCGAGCGCAGAGCGGCCCGGCCGACCGCGCGGGCGGACCGGGTCAGCGAGGACTCGGGGATGCCGGAGATCGACGGGGGCATGACCACGACGGGACAGGTGGCGGCGTACACGATCCGCTGGGCCAGCAGCGGCGACATCGACGGCGCTCGAGGCGCGTCGATGACCAGCACGTCCGCCTCGTGGGACTCGTTGATCAGGCCGCGGCGCTTGTTGCCGTGGATCACCCGGATCTCGGCCCCGTGGCCCTCGCCCAGCACCTCGGCCACGTCCCGCTCCAGCTCCGCCTGCTGCTGGTCCCGCAGCTGGTCGGCTTCTGGTGCTCCCCGGGACGAGGTTCCCGGAGCCCCTTGCTGGGTCCGGGAGAGCGGGTGGACCCGGACGGCGACCAGCCGGCCGCCGTTGGCCTCGGCCAGCGCCTTCCCCCACACCAGGGCCGCGGGGGACTTCGACGTGGCGCTGACACCGACGATGACGGTGTAAGGCTTCTCCTGCTCGTTCATTGCCGCTCCTACGCGCTTCGTCCGGTCGGTTCGTTCAGACCGGGAGATGGGTGATCTGTTCGCCGTTCTCCTTGTACTCGGTCAATGGTGGGGCGATCTCCTCCAAAGACCTCCCTTCCGCGTCGACGCCCCAGACTGCCGCCACCAGGGCGCCGAAGAGCATCACCGCTGTGGCGAGCAGGTAGCCCCAGAACATCGGCGTGCGGCTCTGGCCGTCGCCGATCAAGGCGCCGTACAGCACCGGGCCGAGGGCGCCGAAGACCTGGGCGATGGCGAAGAAGTACGAGATCGCCTGGCCGCGGACCTCCTGGGGGAAGATCTCCGAGACGGTGAGGTAGCCCGCGGAGGCTCCGGCGGAGGCGAAGAAGAACGCGACGCACCAGAACGCCGTGTGGGTCGTGGCGGTGAGGGTGTCGGCCTTGAACAGGAACGCCGAGATCCCGAGCACGATCCCGCTGATCGAGTAGCAGCCCCCGATCATCTTGCGGCGCCCGATGGTGTCGAACAGCGGACCGAGCAGCAGGGGGCCGAGGAGGTTGCCGATCGCGAAGGGGAAGAAGAACAGGGCGGCCTGCGCGGCGGTGAGGTCGTAGAAGTTCTTCAGCACCAGGGCGTAGGTGAAGAAGATGGCGTTGTACAAGAAGCTCTGGGTGATCATCAGCACCAGACCGAGGACCGTCCGAGTCGGGTAGAGCTTGAAGAAGACGTAGGCCAGCTGCTTGGCACTCAGTCCCGAACCTGCCTTGATCCAGCGCACCTCGGAGTCCTCGTGGTGAGGGAGCTCCTGCCCGGAGTCTTTGACCTCATCCTCGATCCAGGACACGATCTCCTCGGCCTCCTCGGCGCGGCCGTGGGTGACCATCCAGCGGGGGCTCTCAGGGATGTGCCGGCGCAGGTAGATGATCCCGAGCCCGAGCACGGGGCCGATGAAGAAGGCGATCCGCCAACCGATGTCCTGCCCGAATCGATCGGTGTCCAGCAGGATCGAGCTGGCGACGGCGCCGAGAGCGGCACCGAACCAGTACGTCCCGTTGATCGCCAGATCAACCCGGCCACGGTGCTTGCCAGGGATCAGCTCGTCGATGGCCGAGTTCACCGCGGAGTACTCACCGCCGATGCCCATGCCCGAGATGAAGCGGAACACCAGGAACACCCACATGTTGGGCGCCAGGCCCGCCAGAGCCGCGCCGACGAGGTAGACAACCAGGGTCAGGGTGAACATCTTCTTGCGGCCGAGAGTGTCGGTGAGTCGACCGAACAGCAGCGCCCCGGCCACCTCGCCCAGGAGGTAGACGGAGCCGGCCAGGCCGACATCGGCCGCGGACATGTCCAGCGTCTTCTCGAAGCCGCCGGCCGCGACGATCTGGACCTCCAGGCCGTCCAGGATCCAGGCGGTGCCGAGCCCGAAGATGACCATCCAGTGGAACCTCGACCACGGCATGTCATGCATGCGGGCCGGAATCATGCTCTTGATCGGTGCTTCCTGGGTGCTGGCAGAAGCGGACATTTCAAACCCTCTCCGGTTGGACGTGGCTCTCCATTACCCCGACGTGGCGTTGCTCACACGGTGCCGACGAGTCGTGCCGGGCGGGTAGATCAGGTGCCGATGCCGTCGGTCCCGGACCGTGTCGAGGCGGGAGCCTCAGCCACCGATCGAGCGTGTCGAGCGAGGTCTGTCCAACGGCCGACCACAGCGTCAGAGTCGATCGCGACCACGGCTCCTCCTCTAGGCTGCGTCCATGGTCTTCTCGCGCCCGACCTTCACCAGTGGTCCTGGCACGACGGGCCTGGACGGACCGGAGGTCCGGCGTCCCGAGCTGGCTGACGTGGGTCGCTACGGGCGCCTGCTGGTCGATCGGTTCATCACCCAGGCCCGAAGCGCGCAGCAGCCGACGTTCCGCTCCATCATCGGGAGCCACCTGGAGACCGCGGTCGACGACCTGGCTGTGATCGAGGAGGCCTGGCCGGCGTTCGAGCACGTCAACGTGCAGGCTGCGTTGGACGCCTGGCTGACGGTGGAGGGGCGTGGGCACCGGGTCATCGGGTTGACCGACTACCGCCACCGGGGCGGCTTCGGGCTAGGCGACCTGCTCGGTGAGGATCCACATCGTCACGGCCCACGCCCGGGCAACGTGACCCGGGTCAGCCTTCCCTCCGGGCCGGATGGCCAGAGCAGGGACTGCCTGCGGGCGGCACTCCTCCTGGTGGAGGACGGCGCCGAGCGGATTGCCCTACTACTCCGCGGCGCTGACCCAGAGGAAGGCCGTGAGTCCGTCACTGTGGAGCTCGTGTCGCAACACCCTGAGGCCGCCCGGGAGCTGGCGGTGGAGCTGCGCGCCTTGGCCGTGGAGCTCAACGTCTACCGCGCTCGTGTGGTGTCGTTCGGCCACAGCATGTTCGGAGAGCGATCTTCGCTGCTTCGCTTCCACCGGCGACCCGTGATCGGTGATGATGACCTGATCCTGCCGGCGGCCACCTTCGCGGACCTACAGCGTCAAGTCGTAGGGGTGGCCCGCAACCGCGACCGGCTGCGTGCCGCCGGCCAACACCTCAAACGGGGGCTGCTGCTCTACGGTCCACCGGGCGTCGGCAAGACCCACACCGTGCGCTACCTGGTCAGCCAGCTGGTCGACACCACGATCGTTGAGCTGACCGGCGAGACGCTGGGCGCGATTCGCGAAGCATGCTCGATCGCGCGCAGTCTGCAGCCCTCGATGATCGTCGTCGAGGACGTCGATCTCATCGCTCAGGAACGTGACCACTACTCGGGCGAGACTCCGCTCCTGTTCGCCTTGCTCAATGAGATGGACGGCCTCGCCGACGACGCGGACGTGGTCTTCCTCCTGACGACCAACCGGGCGGACCTGCTCGAGCCCGCGCTGGCCTCGCGGCCCGGACGCGTCGACCAGGCGGTCCATATCGGCTTGCCGGACAGGTCGGCACGCGCCCAGCTCTTCGAGCTCTACCGCGGGCGTCTCGAGATCGACACCAGCCGTCTCGACGACGTCCTCGAGCGCACCGAAGGCGTCACGGCTTCGTTCCTCAAGGAGCTCCTGCGCCGCGCTGCTGTCATCGCCGCGGACCGCGACTCACACATGCAGGGTGACCTGCACGTCAGTGCAGACGACCTCGACGCCGCGCTGGATGACCTGATGGACACTCGCAACCAGATGACCCGGTCCGTCCTCGGTTTCGGGCGCACGAAAGATCGCCTGACCGAGCAGGTGACCACCGAGGACGAGGACGCCGGTGAAGGATGGCCCTCGGTATCGTGGTCGAGTTGACGCGGTGGGCCGTGGGCCGTGGTCCCCGGCCCGGGGCCGGGCCTGAGCCTGATGCCGGACGCCGACGGCGTGGTGCTCGGTGAGCACGCGCTGACCCACGACCACGCCGACGAGCAGCCAGTGACGCGCACCCAGACCGGACTCGAGATCCCCGAAGGCGTCGATGTCGTGACGGTCGAGGGCAGGGACGCCCAGAACGGCTACGGCGGCGCCAGCGCTCGAGGTAGAGGTCCCGCGCTAGCGACACTCTCCGCGTGGAACGGGGTTCACCCGGGAGAGGGCATGGACGAGGGCTGAGCTGCGTCAGGAGACCCAGGACGCTGCCCCGCCCTTTCATCCTCACGCTCACCGCCCGTTACGTCGCAGTGTCGTACATGGAGTCGAGCAGGGCGCGGTGGGTGTTCTCGACCACCTTGCGACGCACCTTCATGCTCGGCGTGACCTCGCCGGCCTCGACCGTCAGGTCCCGGTCGAGGATCCGGAAGTCCTTGACCGTCTCCCAGCGGTTCAGCCGGCTGTTCATCTCATCCACCGAGTCCTGCACGTAGTCACGCACGGCCGGCAGTGCGGTCAGCTCGGCGTAGTCCGTCACAGACAGCTCCCGGGCGGCCGCCCACTGGGCCAACGCTTCGGGGTCCAGCGTGACCAGCGCGGTGGCGTAGTTGCGTCCCTCCGCGTGCACGACCATCTGGCTTGCCAGGGGGCAGAGGGCCTTGAAGAGCATCTCGATGGTCTGTGGCGCGATGTACTTGCCGCCGGAGGTCTTGATCAGGTCCTTCTTGCGGTCCGTGATCCGGAGCCGGCCCAACTCATCGAGGTCGCCCACGTCCCCCGTGGCCAGCCAGCCGTCGGGGCTGAGCACCTCGGCGGTGGCCTCTGGCCGGCCGTGGTAGCCGCGCATCACGCTCGGTCCACGCAGGAAGATCTCGCCGTCGTCGGCGATCCGTACCTCCGTGCCGACCACAGGCGGCCCCACCCTGCCGAAGGTCGGATCGTCCAGGCGCACGATGCAGGCACCGGCGCTGGTCTCCGTCATCCCGTAGCCCTCGATCACCACCATCCCGGCTGCGTGGAACCACGCGGCGACGTCGGGCGAGAGCGCCGCACTCCCGGAGATCAGGAACCGGATCCGGCCACCGAGCCGAGCCCGGATCTTGGCGAGGACCAGGCGGTCGGCCACGGCGTGCTGGGCCCGGGTCAGCAGACCCACGCGACGACCCGCCACGCGTGCCTGGGCCACCTGGGTGCCCACGCCGAAGGCCCAGCCGATCAGCCGAGCCTTGACACCGCCCTCCTCCTCGACGCCCTGGACCACCTTGGCGTGCACCTTCTCGAAGATCCGGGGTGGTCCAGCCATGAAGGTGGGACGGATCTCGGCCAGGTTCGACACGATCCGGTCCATCCGGCCGTCGATCGCGGTCGGGAACCCGACCTGGAGCTGGACCGCCTGCAGCATCTTGCCGAACGAGTGCGACAGCGGCAGCCACAAGTACTGGAGGTCGTCCAGCGTCAGGATGTCCAATCCCTCGGCGGCGACCCCGATATAGGTCCAACAGCCGTGCGGAAGCTCTGCACCCTTGGGCTGGCCCGTCGTGCCGGAGGTGTAGATCAGGGTGGCGAGGTCCCCGGAGCCCACGGCCGCGACGGCCCGGTCGACCGCGTCGGGGTGCTCGGCGAGGTGCTTGGCACCGAGCTCACGAAGGTCGTCGAGGTCCAGCACCCAGTCGCCGTCGGCGGTGCCGTCGAAGGTGATCACGCGCCCGAGGGCCGGAAGGCGACCGCGTTGGCCGCGCAGCTTCTCCACCTGGACGTCGTCTTCCGCGAATGCGATCCGGGACCCGCTGTCGACGAGGATGAAGCCGACGTCCGCTGCCCCCGTCGAGGGGTACACCGTCGTGGTCGCCGCGCCTGCGCAGGCGATGGCGAGGTCGGCGTACAGCCACTCGATGCGGATGCTGCTCGCGATCGCAACGCGTTCCTCGGGCTGGATGCCCAGGGCGAGCAGGCCCGCCGCGAGTGTGCGCACGATCTCGCCGGTCTCACGCCACGTCACTGACTCCCAGCGGTCGGCGACCGGGAACCGGTACGCCTCAGTGTCGGGCGTGGCCGAGATCCGGTCGAACAGCATCCGAGGCACCGACTCGGCCTGTCCCGGCAGTCGGTCGTTCGTGGGGGGTGTTGTCTCGGACATCACAGGTTCTCCATGTCAGTTGCGTGTGGAATCGTCGGCTCCAAGAAGACCTCGGGACGGTCGATCACGGACGGCGTCATGGTGGACCGCTGCTCGTGTCCCTCGCTGAGCGTTCTCCTGTCCCCGCCGAGC
>JBKJON010000260.1:0-5538 GCA_046595715.1 Marmoricola sp. | reverse complement strand
CTTGCGGGCACAGGCGACCGCCTCCTCCTTGCCGCGCCCCTTGACCCGCTGCTGGCAGTTCAACCTGTTCCCGCACCTCTCGGTGCTGCGCAACCTGACGATCTGCCAGCAGCGGGTCAAGGGGCGCGGCAAGGAGGAGGCGGTCGCCTGTGCCCGCAAGAACCTCGAGAAGGTGGGGCTGGCCGATCGTGAGGACGCCTATCCCGCGCACCTCTCCGGTGGACAGCAGCAGCGGATCGCGATCGCGCGCGCGCTGTCGATGGACCCAGACATGATGCTCTTCGACGAGCCGACCAGCGCACTGGACCCCGAGCTCGTAGGGGACGTCCTCGAGGTGATGAAGGATCTTGCGCAGGAGGGCATGACGATGATGGTGGTGACCCACGAGATGGGGTTCGCTCGTGAGGTCGGGGACAACCTGGTGTTCATGGACGGCGGGGTCATCGTCGAGCAGGGTGAGCCGCGCTCGGTGATCGAGGACCCGCAGCACGAGCGGACGCAGCTCTTCCTGTCCAAGGTTCTCTGAGCGGGTGCCGGGGGGCGACACCCATGCGTCGTGCTCACCGGCCCAGCCCCTCGATCGACCGCGCCATGGCCGGGGGTGGACCAGAGATAGGAGCAAGGGATGGCTGCTGAGTCGTTCGTGCTGAGGGTGCTCGACGTCGTCGAGGAGATCCCCGACGCCCGCTCGATCGTGCTCGACGTCCCCGACGCACTGGCCGTCCAGTTCTCCTACACAGCCGGGCAGTTCCTGACGGTCGCCGTACCCAGTGACCGGACCGGGCTCGTCGCCCGCTGCTACTCGCTGTCGTCGCCGCCGCACTCCGGCCGCCACCAGATCACGGTGAAGCGCACCCCAGGGGGCTACGCGTCGAACTGGATCTGCGACAACGTTCGGCCGGGCGACACCTTGAGGGTGCTTCCCCCGAGCGGCATCTTCACTCCGCGCGACCTCGAGGCCGACCTGTTGCTCTTCGCGGGTGGCTCCGGCATCACCCCGGTCATGTCGATCACCCGCACGGCCCTGGAGAAGGGACACGGGCAGGTCGTCCTCCTCTACGCCAACCGCGACGAGAAGTCCGTCATCTTCGGCTCCGAGCTCGCGGTGCTCTCCCAGGAGTACGCCGACCGGCTCATCGTCGTGCACTGGCTGGAGTCGGTGCAGGGACTGCCCTCGCACGACCAGCTGAAGGCGTTCGCGACGTACTTCTCCAGGTACACGGCCTTCGTCTGCGGACCGGCTCCGTTCATGAAGGCGGTCGTCGCCTCCCTCAAGGAGCTCGGCTTCCCCCGTGACCGGCGTCACCAGGAGAAGTTCATCTCCCTGGGCGGCAACCCCTTCGGTGACGTCGCGGAGATGCAGGCGGCGGCCAGGACGCTGGCCGAGGCCGACGACCACGAGGACGACGACCAGAGAGGCGACGGATCACCCTCATCGCCCGACCAGCATGCGATCATGACCACATGAGCGAGCCCACCCCCAGGTCAGAGCTGCCCGCAGCCGGCCGCTGGTCGCGACAGGTGATGGAGTACTCGCTGTTCGCCCTGGGCGGCCTGTGGGCGTTGAACCTGGTCCGGTCAGCCGTGCTCGACTCCACCGGCGGATGGGGGGAGCTGGACCGCCTCCTGGCCTATCTCGTCTTCGGGTGCCTGCTGGTTGCCATGGTCTCCGGTCTGGTGTGGGCCGCCGTCGACCTCGGGCACCGGGTCCACGGGCGCTCGAGCCGTCCCTGAATCCTGCCCAGGTCACAAGCCGGCCAGTTCACAAACCGGCCAGTTCACAAGCCGGCCAGGTCACCAGCCGCGCTGGCGCCACTCCTCGAGGTGCGGACGCTCGTTGCCGAGCACCGAGTCGTTGCCGTGCCCCGGGTAGAACCAGGTCTCGTCGGGCAGTCGGTCGAACACCTTGGTGCTGACCTCCTCGACCAACGTCTGGAACGCGTCCGCGTCGCCGAAGGTGTTGCCCACGCCGCCGGGGAAGAGGCTGTCCCCGGTCCACAGGTGGGGGCTACCCTCGGGGTCGTCGTACAGCAGGGCGATGGAGCCGGGCGTGTGGCCGACCAGGTGGATCACCTCCAGCCTGATGTCACCGAACTCGATCGTGTCGCCGTGCCGGACGGCGTCGTCCACCGTGACCCCGGTCTGCTCGGTGATCGCCGCGGCGTCGTCCGCGCCGGCGACCACGACGGCGCCGGTGGCGGCCACGACGTCCGCGAGGGCCCGGTGGTGGTCCCAGTGCTGGTGGGTGGTGATGACCTTGGTGACCCCGGAGGTGCCGATCAGCGCACGGAGGCGCTCGGGCTCCGCAGCCGCGTCGATGAGCACCTGCTCGTCGGTCGCCCGGCAGCGCAGGAGGTAGCAGTTGTTCGACATCTCCGGGTCCACCGCCAGCTTGGTGACGATGAGCTGCGCGAGCTCACGGGTGTCGGGGGGACCGCCGGGGGAGACCTCGCCGGAGTAGGGACCGCTGTCGCCGATGCTCGCTGCCATGGGGGTCAGCCTAGGCTCGTAGCATGCGCCACCCGAAGCCCCACCCGAAGGCCCACCCGAAGGCCGAGCGACCAGGTCCCGGACAGGAGTCCGTCTGGGACTACCCGCGTCCACCCCGGCTCGAGGAAAGTCGCGACTCGGTCGTCATCGAGCTCGGCGGCCAGGTCATCGCCCGTACGACGCGCAGCTGGAGGGTCCTCGAGACCAGCCACCCGCCGACCTACTACGTCCCCGAGGGCGCGTTCGTCGAGGGCGCCCTGCGTCCGGCGGCAGGCTCCAGCTGGTGTGAGTGGAAGGGGCAGGCGACGTACTTCGACCTCGTCTCCGGGGACGTCGTGTCGCCGCGGGCGGCCTGGACCTATCGCGATCCGACCCACGGCTTCGAGGCCATCGAGGACGCGATCGCGGTGATGCCGGCGATGGTCGACCGATGCTTGGTCAACGACGAGGTCGTGCAGCCCCAGCCCGGACAGTTCTACGGCGGCTGGATCACCAGCCGGGTGGTCGGCCCCTTCAAGGGCGAGCCCGGCACGATGGGCTGGTAGGTCTCAGGGACGCGGGGTCGCCGCCCGCCGCCACGGCCCCAGGGAGGGCAGCTGGTCCGCGTCGCACGCGAGTCCCTGACCGGGGCCGCGTCCGGTGAGCCACCAGCCGAGGTCGGCCCCGGACCCCATCACGGTCAGGTCGCCGAGCTCGCCGACCTCGCCGACGGACCACTCCCGGCCCAGGTCGGTGGCCCGGACCCGGAAGGGCCCGGAGGTGACGTGGTCCACGGTCACGGCGTCGAGTAGCTCGACCACGAAGTCGTCGGGCCACTTGGAGCGTGCGTACGACGTGTCGAGGTCGACGTGGTGGACCTCCAGCTCTCGCCGCCGGGTGGGTACGACGGTGCTGATCGGCCACGCCGGGCCTGAAGGCAGCCGGTCGATCCAGCCCGACCGGTGGGAGTCGTCCAGCATCGCCACCGCGTCGGAGAACTCGGTGGTCGCCACCAGCTGACGCTCGCGCAGCTCGCTCGGCTCGGCGCCGGCCAGCTCCTTGATCTCCTGGTCACGCTGCTCGTCCGACTCGTACATCGGCAGGGGGTTGTCACGTACCAGCCCCCGGATCGCAGCCGCCATGACCTGGGCGTTGAGCGCGACGTGCGCGACGACGTGGGCCCGCGTCCATCCAGGCAGCAGGGACGGAGCGGCGAGCTCCTCGTTCGTCAGGGCGTCGACGGTGCGGGTGAAGGACTGCGAAGACGTGTGGACGCCGGCGAGGTCGCCCGGGTCCCACGAGGTCGAGGAGCTCATGGGTCCAGTGAAACCCGTGCAGGCGCAGGAGGCCAGCCTCAGGCGCCGTCCTCCTCGTCGAAGTCCTCGACGATCGGCAGGAACACCGACTGGAGTCGCGTCCGGGGGGGAGCGACGGACTGGGCACCGAAGATGCGGGCGCGGGGGCCGGCGGTGATCAACCCCAGCGGCGCGGTGAGCAGGTAGGCGCAGGCCACCACCAGTCCGGTGGTCGGGGCGTTGACCACGAGCCCGGTGACCAGCGCCACCGCCAGGACCATGGTGACGACCGCGGTCTTCTGGTCACGTGGCGACAGGAGCCCGCGGAAGGAACGGAACCTCACGGTGGTGACCATCAGCAGCGCGGGCACCACGCTCACAGCGACGGGCACGAGGACCCAGGGGCCGTGTCCCGAGGTGCGCAGCGCGACGATCGTCGCGATCACGACCAGGGTCGCGCCGGGGCTGGGCAGGCCGACGAAGTACTTCTTGTCGGCCATCGGGTCCACGGTCACGTTGAACCGGGCGAGCCGGAAGGCGGCGCAGGCGAGCCAGAAGAACGCCGAGAGCCAGGCCAGGACAGGGTTCTGCGGGAGCGCCCAGGTGTGCACCAGGACTGCGGGTGCGAGCCCGAACGAGACGAGGTCGGCCAGCGAGTCCAGCTGTACACCGAACGGCGAGGTGGCACCGACCAGCCGCGCGACGGCCCCGTCGGCGATGTCCAGCACGATCGACCCGGCTAGCAGGGCCGCCGCCCAGGTGAAGTGCCCTTCGAAGGCCAGCAGGATCGCGGAGAAGCCGCAGGCCATGTTCCCCGTCGTGAACATGCTGGGCGCCGTGACGCGCAGCCGCTCCTTGGGACCGAGCTGCCGGAGCGAGACGACAGCGGCACCCGAGGGTGATCTGAGCCGCCACCGGCCGAGCCGCCGGCGGTTGGGCTTGTCGGCGAGGGCGCTCACGGCGTGCCCCCCGAGGGCCATCGGGCGATCACGGTCTCGCCCGCGACGGTGCGCTCGCCCGCGGCTGCGACCAGGTCGACGCCCGGCGGCACGAACACGTCCATGCGCGAGCCGAACTTCATCAGGCCGATCCGCTGGCCGGTGTGGAGCACGTCGCCCGTCTTGACGCGGGTCACGACGCGGCGGGCGACGAGCCCGACGATCTGGCGGAACACGACGCGACGCTCCTCGCCGCCGACCGTCCGGCTCAGGGTGATCTCGCTGCGCTCGTTCTCCGTCGCGCTCTCGAACCGGTAGGCCGCGTGCCACTTCCCCGGCCGGTAGGTCACCTCCTCGACGCGTCCGGCGTACGGCGTGCGGTTGATGTGCACGTCGAAGAGCGACAAGAAGATGCTCACCTGCTGCCAGTGACCGGCTGGTCCGACGCCGACCTGCGCGGGGCCGGCGTACATCACCTTGCCGTCGGCGGGGGCGAGGACCAGGTCCGCGGCGACCTGTCGGTGGTCGGGCATACGTTCGGGGTCCCGGAAGAACGCAGCGACGCCGAGTGGCAACAGGGCCAGTGCGGCAGCGGTCCGTCGGCGCCCCACCAGGGCTGCGAGCACGGCTGGGACTGCCACCACCGCCATGGCGGGGACAGCAGCGGAGTCGATCGTTCGGGTGAGAGAGGACACGGATGAAGAGCCTAGGTGCTGGGTACGTCCCGAGCTCAGACCGACTGCGTGGCGTCTTGTCGGACCCGTTAGGATGGCGAACGCTTGTTCGAACCATCCATAGACACTTCAGGGGTTTCATCCGTGGCTGATCAACTGGTC
>JBKJON010000235.1:0-4446 GCA_046595715.1 Marmoricola sp. | reverse complement strand
GCACTCGCGACCCGACACCCGCCCGATGCCGGCCACGACCCCCGCCGATGGCACGGCGAAGTCGTCGTCGGCCCCTGCGGTTTCCGGCCGGTTCTCCGGCCCTCTTTCCGGCCCTCTTGCCGGGCCGTACATCCCGTAGGCCGCCAGCGGGCTGAGCTCGAGGAACGGGCTGCCTGGGTCGAGGAGCGTGTCGATCCGCTCGCGCGCCAACATCTTGCCGCGGTCGGTGTGCTTGGTGCGGGCCGACTCCGAACCGCCCTGCCAGACGCGGGCCGTGCGCTCGCGCAGCTCGTCGACCAGACCCTGCATGCCGGAACTCACGATGGTGCCTCCTCGCGAACGGGGGATGTTAACGATCGCTAACGAAGGCTACAGCCTGAGGCGTGCCCCGTCACGAGGGGAACTGTTAACGCCCGCTAACATTGGTGGGTGACGGAGCGGCGACAGCAGATCATGGCCATCGCGGCCGAGCTCTACGCCGAGAAGGGCTTCCACGGGGTCTCCATCGCCGAGCTGGGTGCCGCCTGCGGGTTCTCCGGTCCGGCGATCTACCGCCATTTCCGCTCCAAGGATGCCGTGCTCGCAGAGATGTTGGTCAGCATCAGCGACGAGCTCCTGACCGAGGGCCGTCGACGCGTGCGTGACGCGACTGAGCCCGCCCAGGCGTTGCGGGCGCTCATCGACTGGCACGTCACCTTCGCGCTCGACCACCAGGCCCTGATCGTCGTCCAGGACCGCGACTGGTCGGCCCTGCCGCTGGAGGCTCGCGAGAAGGTGCGGGAGACCCAGCGAAAGTACGTCGAGGTCTGGGTCAAGCAGCTCCGCTCGATCCACCCCGACCTCGCTCCGAAGCCGGCCCGGGCCAGCGTGCACGCCGCCTTCGGGCTCCTCAATTCCACCCCTCACAGCGCCTTCCTCGAACGCGACGAGATGGCCGGTCTCCTCTCCGACATGGCCGCCCGTGCCCTGGGGTGTGTGGCGGCGGCCTAGCTCGAGCGGGGCCCTGGACCTGCGAATGTCGCTGGTGAGGCTCAGGAGCGCAACGCCCGTCCCGGTCGCCACATTCGCATGCTCCCGGCGCGGCCCTGCGCACCTGCTCACCGCACGGCCATGGCCGTCCGGATGAGGTCTATGTCGCCCGCCTCGACCTCGAACAGCCCGCGCCTGGACGGAAGGCCCCAGCGCTTCGGGTCAGAGATGAACGACAGCTCCTCGATCAGGGGTCGGATCGGCGCCGGGGTGAGGTCGGCGAACTCGACCTCGAGGCGCCACGGAGGGAAGTCGGCGCTCATCTCCACCTGGTAGGGCGCCTGTCCCGTGACCGTCGCCAGCCCCGTGAACTCCTGCAGCGTCTCGCCGGAGCCCATGGCCGTGCGTGGGGAGTAGAAGGCGATCTGTTCCTCGCGCTGGAGGCGGCTCAGGCGGGTGTCCTTGCCGTGGTCTGCCTGGGTGAACCCACCCTCGACGGCCATCAGAACATGATCGCGACTGACGGTGTTGACCCAGCACCTCGGCCTGGGACCGAGGCTGGGGCGAGACGCCGACACGAGGTCAGGGGCGGCCGGGAGGCTCAGATGAGTCGCGCCACGGCTTCGTCGTACGCCGCCACGGCGGCATCGGCCAGCCCGTGGCCGGTGGGAGCCCCCTCCGCGAGGGCGAGGACCTGGACGGCCCTGATCCTGGCCTGCTCGCGCTCCTCCACCCCTGGGCCGGCGAGGGCCGAGGCCAGCGCGCCTACCTCGGGCAGCAGGGCCTCGCGGGTGCGGCCTCGCAGGAGGAGCAGCACGTAGGGGTCACGGTCGACCTGCCACGCGAGCTGGTAGAGCAGGGCGAGTGCGTGCACGCACGGCTGGGCCCAGGCGTCGCACTCGCAGGCGGTGTCGATGTCGCCGGGACCCGGTAGCACCTCCACTCCGGCCTCGTCGGCGTGCTCCACGAGGTCAGCGGGGAGGTAGCCCGCCTCGAGGGCGGCCGCGTAGCCGCTCTCGCGGGCGGCCTCCCTGGCGAAGGCGGTCCAGCCCCGGTCGTCGAGGCGGTCGATCTTGAGCTGGGCCATCTGCGGGTTGACGCTGCCGGGGTCCACCACGGCCGAGGCCATCGCCTCCAGCACCACGATGGCGCCGAGGCGACCCGAACGCGCCAGTGCCCGGGCCGTGACGAGGTCGCCGGCGTCCATCGTGAGCTCCTCGAACGAGCGGACGAAGGCACGTCCCCACCAGGTCGTGCTCCGTGCCCCCGCTCCCCGGACGCGGGTCAGGCGCGGTAGGACGATCGGGTCAGGCATGGCCGTCACACATGGGGGTCGGGCGTGTCCGTGGGCGCCCGGAGCATGACGAGGTCGCGCAGCTCCTCGTTGGTCAGCTCGGTGAGTGCGACCTCGCCGGCGCCCAGGACGGACTCCGCCAGCGTGCGCTTGCGCTGCAGCAGCAGACCGATCCGCTGCTCGATGGTGCCCTCGGTGAGCAGGCGGTGGACCTGGACTGCTCGCGTCTGGCCGATGCGATGGGCGCGGTCGGTGGCCTGGTCCTCGACGGCCGGGTTCCACCAGCGGTCGAAGTGGATGACGTGGTCGGCCCGGGTGAGGTTGAGGCCGGTGCCGCCGGCCTTGAGGGAGAGCAGGAACACCGGGGCGGCCCCCTCCTGGAAGTCGCGCACCATCTGCTCGCGTGCCCGGATCGGGGTGCCCCCGTGCAGGAACAGCGTCGGGATCGAGGCGGCAGCCAGGTGTCGCTCGAGCAACCGCGCCATGGCGACGTACTGCGTGAAGACCAGCACCGAGCCGTTCTCGGACAAGATGGTGCCGAGCAGCTCGTCAACGAGGTCGAGCTTCTCGGAGCGTCCCTTGAGACGCCCGCCGGCCTGGCGCAAGTAGTGGGCCGGGTGGTTGCAGATCTGCTTCAGCCCGGTCAGCAGCGCCAGCACCAGACCGCGACGGGTCGCCTCGTCGGAGCGCTCGATCCGGTCCATCGACTCGCGGACCAGCGCCTCGTAGAGCACCACCTGCTCGCGGGTCAGGCTGACCACCTGGTCGGTCTCGGTCTTGGCGGGCAGCTCGGGGGCGATCCCGGGATCCGACTTGCGGCGTCGCAGCAGGAACGGCTCGACGAGCTGGGCGAAGCGACGCGCGACCGAGGGGTCCACCCCGCTCTCGATCGGCGCGGCCCAGACCTTGCGAAAGGCCGCCCGCGAGCCGAGGAGACCGGGCGTGGCCCAGTCGAGGATGGCCCAGAGCTCGGTCAGGTTGTTCTCCACCGGCGTGCCCGTGAGCGCCACCCGGCACCGCGACTCGATGGTGCGGAGGTTGCGGGCGGTGGAGGACGTGGCGTTCTTGATGTGCTGTGCCTCGTCGGCCACCACGAGGTCCCACGGCACGGTGGCCAGCGTCTGGTGGTCCATCCGCATGGTGCCGTACGTCGTCAGCACGAACCCGTCGCCGAGGTCGCTGAGGTCGCGTGAGGTCCCGTGGAAGCGACGCACGGGCACTCCGGGGGCGAAGCGGTGGATCTCGCTCTCCCAGTTGCCCATCAGGCTGGCCGGACAGACGACGAGGGTCGGTCCCTTCGCGACCGAGCGCTGGCGGCGGTGGAGGTGCAGCCCGATCAGCGTGATCGTCTTGCCCAGTCCCATGTCGTCGGCCAGGCAGGCGCCGAGCCCGGCCCCGGTCAGCTCGGCCAGCCAGGTCAGGCCGTGGCGCTGGTAGTCGCGCAGGGTGGCGTTCAGTGAGGGCGGAGTCTCCAGCGGGGTGGCCGTCGAGGCGTGCACGATGCGGTCGCGGACCTTGAGCAGGCTGGCACCAGGGTGCACCTCGACCTGTTCCCCGTCGAGCTCGAGCGTGCCGGTGAGGGCGGACTGCAGGGCGACGACCGGCTTGATGATCTGCGCGGTCCCCTGGGCGCTCTTCTGGGCCGCCTTGCGCTTGCGGGCCCTGCGCGCCACCACCGGGTCGATGATCATCCAGTTGTCCCGCAGGCGGATGACCGGCGTGGTGGCGTCGGCCAGTGTGGTCATCTCGTCGTCGGTCAGGGCCTCGTTACCGAGGGCCAACCGCCAGTCGAACTCGAAGAGGGCATCGGGACCGAAGAGGCCTTCGTAGAGGGGACCCTCCCGCGGACCGTGCGTGACTTCGACCCGCGCCTGCGGGATCAGCTCGCCGCGCAGCCCCCGGGGCCAGAAGACGTCGATGCTCGCGCGGTCGAGCGCCTCGAGGCCGTGCTCGAGGAGGTCGGCCAGCTCGTCACCGTCGAGCACGAACCGGTCGGGCACCTGCTGGCGCTGGAGGCGGTCGAGGGGCGCCCAGACCTGGGCGGCCGCGCGCAGCGCGACGCTGACGTTGACCCGCGCGGCGCGGGAGAAGCCGTGGTCCTCACCGAGCCACAGCCGGTCGGCGTCCACGACGTGGGCATCGTTGCCGGCCTCGTGAGCCTGGAGCACGACGACCACGCCGCC
>JBKJON010000084.1:0-10617 GCA_046595715.1 Marmoricola sp. | reverse complement strand
GGACCCCGAGGCGATCGCGGGGATGCTGCGCGACCACCTGGTCCGGCTCGAGGAGGAGCGGGTCGACCTGGAGAAGGTGCGCGTCTCCCTCGAGGGCATCGACCGGAGCGGGGAGGCCTTCCGCTACCCGGCGCTCGTGGCCGACTGGGGGTTGTCCTACTTCGACCACGAGCGCACGATCATCGAGGACCTGCTGCACCGCATCGAGACGGGCACCTGAGGCAGCTCAGGGGCCGGCCGGGAGGGCGGCACGCCCACGATCTCGTTGTTCACAAACACGTCACATGGGCGTGACGCTCCAGACTCCCTGTCTGCCTAGGTTGTGACTCAACGAAGCGTCAATCGCCTGGCGTACTTGGGGAGAGACCATGAACCAGCTCATCGAGCCGATGCTGCGCCCATTGGCGAAGTGGGCGGAGCAGAGCCAGCAGCGGGCGTGCCGCAACGCGATGGTGGCATCCACCGCCATCAGCGAGGGTCGCCGCGAGCGGGACGAGGTCCAGCAGTACGTCGAGGCCGTGTTGGCCCGTCGCAGGCCCCGAGTCGGTGCCGCGCCTCCCAGAATCCCAGCGGCCCGGCTCGGCTGACCGTCCGGCCTCGGTGATCTCGGCCACCTACCCGCTCCGGGGCACCCTGCCTGGGGCATGATCCGGGGATGGCCAACGCTGCTGTCTCCCTGCATGTCGCGCCCTCGGTCGACGACGGTCTCGCGCTGCGCTACTACACCGTCACCAGCGCCGACGGCACCGAGCTGCAGGCGTGGACCAACGGCGTCGCCGGCCCCACGGTGCTGCTGTGCAACGGTCTCGGCACCAGCCCCTACGCCTGGCCGGCTCTGCTGGACCCGGAGTGCGGCGTCAGGGTGATCTCATGGAACCACCGCGGGACGGGTGGCTCGGCCCGACCGGCCAGCTCCGAGCACGTCGGCATCGACGCCTTCTGCCAGGACGCCCTCGCGGTGATGGACGACGCCCGGATCGAGGCCTGCGTGCTGATGGGGTGGTCCATGGGCGTGAACACGATGTTCGAGGTGGCGCTGAACCATCCCGACCGGGTGAACGGCCTCTTCGCCGTGGGCGGCGTGCCGGGTGACACCTTCACCTCGATGGGCGCCCCGCTCTTCATCCCGCGGCCGTTCCGCAAGCCGCTGACCGTCAACGTCGCACGCGCCCTGAAGCTGGTGGGAAAGCCGGTGAGCGAGGTCACCAAGCGGCTGACCGTGGGCCAGCTCACCATCGACCTGCTCTCGCACAGCGGCTTCATGCTGCCGCTGGCCGACCCCGACCTGGGACGTCGCGCCGTCAAGGAGTTCCTCGCCACGCCGACGGACTGGTACATGCACCTCGCCCTGCACTCCTCGCTGCACCTGCGGGTGCCTCTCCGCTCCATCACGGTGCCGACCAGCTTCGTCGCGGGCAGGTACGACGTCCTGGCCTCCTCGTTCGACATGCGGACGGCGTCCTTGCGGATTCCGGGCGCGGTCCATCAGGAGCTGCGCGCGACCCACTTCCTCCCCATGGAGAAGCCTGACGAGGTGCACGAGGCCCTGCTCGACCTCCTCGACCGCGCCGGAGCGTAGGTCCGGCTCGCTAGGCTCGCCAGATGCTGAGGCTGGCCACGCCGATCGTCGTTTCGCTTCTCCTGGTGGGTGCCTGCGGGAAGGTCGACCCGTCGGCCGACAGCAAGACCGCCGGCAACGAGTCGCCGTCCGCCGAGACCACACCACCGGCGGAACCGACGCCCTCGCCCGGCGGGTCGACCGGGGCCAGCGGGGCCACACCCTCGGCTCGCCCTGAGGTCGTCAACACCATCGCCAGCGGCCTCGAGGTGCCGTGGGGCATCGCCTTCCTGCCCGACACGTCGGCGCTGGTGACCGAGCGCGACAGCGGGCGGGTGCTGCAGATCACCGGCAAGTCCGTGCGCGCGGTCGGGAAGGTCGAGGAGGCCAGGCCCAACAACGAGGCCGGGCTGCTCGGGGTGGCAGTCTCCCCGTCGTTCGCCGCCGATCGTCAGGTGTTCTTCTACGCCAGCACCGACGAGGACAACCGGGTGCTGCGCACGACCCTGCGCGACGGCAAGCTCGGTGCGCTGACCCCGATCCTCACCGGCATCCCCCTCGGCAGCAACCACGACGGCGGCCGGATGATCTTCGGTCCCGACAAGATGCTCTACGTCTCGACCGGCGAGGCGGGCCAGCCCGACCTCGCGCAGGACCGCGACTCCCTCGGCGGCAAGATCCTGCGGATCACCCCCGACGGCAAGCCCGCGGTCGGCAACCCGGACCGCCGCTCCCCGGTCTGGACCTGGGGCCACCGCAACGTGCAGGGACTGGCCTTCGACGACGGCGGCAACCTCTGGGCCTCGGAGTTCGGCCAGAACACCTTCGACGAGCTGAACCTGATCGAGAAGGGCCGCAACTACGGCTGGCCCCAGGTCGAGGGCAGGGGCGACGAGCCGGGGCTCCAGGACCCCCAGGTGACCTGGTCGACCGACGACGCCTCCCCCTCGGGGCTGGCCTTCCTCGACGGTCGGCTCTGGCTCGGCGCGCTGAAGGGCGAGCGGCTCTGGCGTGTGGACGTCAACGGCCGGCGGGCGAGCGACGAGAAGGGCTTCCTGGTCGGCGACTACGGCCGCGTGCGCACGGTGGTCGCGGCGCCGGACGGAAACCTCTGGGTCACCACGTCGAACCGCGACGGTCGAGGCGACCCCTCGGCCGAGGACGACCGGATCCTGCTCGTCCGTCCCTGATCGCTCAGGGACGCACGACGGTCGCCCGGCGTACGGCGCGACGCAGCGTGGTCAGCACCGCCGGCCCGAGGATCACGAGCGCGATGGTGTTGGTGATCGCGCGTCCGGTGTCCCAGCTGCCCGTGGAGGTGAGCAGCGTGTAGACACCGAAGCGGTGGAGGTTCTCCAGCAGCGGCGCCCCGGGCACGAAGGACAGCCCGCCCGTGTGGCCCGGCACCTCGATGCCGAGCGTGAACGGCCAGCTCGACATGTTCATCACCAGGCCGAAGGCGTAGGCCGCCACGATGCCGTAGACCACGAGCATCGCGATCTCACGCTTGCCGGTCACCCGGCGCGGCAGCAGCCCTGCGCCCATCCCCACCCAGGCCGAGGCGAGCATCTGGAACGGCAACCATGGGCCGACGCCGGCCGTGAGCAGGGCCGAGGCGAACAGCGAGGTGCAGCCCAGGACGAACCCGAAGCCCGCGCCGAACACCCGGCCACCGAGGATCAGCAGGAAGAAGACGAGCTCGATGCCGGCCATTCCCGCACTGAGGCCGCGCATCACCGCGTTGATCGCGGTCAGCACCCCGAGCATGGCGAGCACCTTGGAGTCCATCCCTCCCTCGGTGAACTCTGCGAGGCACACCAGGATCACCACCGGGAGCAGCAGCACGAAGACGAACGGCGGCTGGACCGCCTGGCCCTCGACCCTGACCCTCACCAGCAGCGGCCACAGGAACATCAACAGCCCTGCGAGCGAGGCGAGCAGCAGCACGGCGGCCGAGCGCATTCGCAGCGGCACGGCGGCGCGCGCCGGCCCACCGCCGGGAACCGCGCGCACGCGCGGCCCTGAGGTCATCGTCATCCGCCGGCTCCCACGTCGACGACCTGCTCGACCGTCAGCCAGGGGTCGCCCAGGATCTTGTGCACCTGTGGTGCGAAGGCGGGCGACTCGGCCACGACCCGGGCCGTGGGTCCCTCGGAGACCACCTCCCCGTCCGCGAGCACGACGACCCGGTCGGCCACCTGCGCGACGAACTCCACGTCGTGGGTGGCCACGAGGACGGCACAGCCCTCGGCCTTGAGCGAGCCGAGGATCTCGGCGAGCGCCGCCTTGCCTGGGTAGTCGAGGCCCCGGGTCGGCTCGTCGAGGCAGATGACCGCGGGCTGCGAGGTGAGCACGACAGCGAGCACGAGGGCGAGCCGCTGGCCCTCCGACAGGTCGCGGGGATGTGCTCCAGGATCGATGCCAGGCGCGAGACGCTCCAGCAGGGCGCGCGCCGGGCCCCCACCCACACCGGCTTCGCGGTCGGCGGCCGCGCACTCGTCGGTGACCGTTTCGAGGTAGAGCAGGTCCGCGGCGGTCTGGGGCACCAGTCCGACCAGGCGACGACGGGCCTCGGCGCCGAGGTCTGCGGGGTCCTTCCCTGCGACCCGGACCGTGCCGCGCACGCGCTTACGGGTGCCCTGCAGGGCCCACATCAGCGTGGACTTCCCCGAGCCGTTGCGTCCCATCAGCGCCGTCACCTGCCCGGCGTCGAGCGTCAGCCCGACGTCGCGGACGGCGAGGTGGCGACCGTAGGTCACGGTCACGGCGTGGGCGCTCAGCACGGTCTCGCCCGTGGGGTCCGAGGCCGGACGCGGACGCGGGACCAGAGCGAGGTGGGAGGCGTGACGACGGGCGTCCCGGACACTGAGCGGCAGCGGGGACCACCCGGCCCAACGGCCGAGCTCGACGATCGGCGGGGCGACCGGGGAGTGCTGCAGCATCGCCGCAGGGTCGCCGACCCGCACCCGACCACCGGCTTCGACGAGCACGATGCGGTCCGCGAACGGCACCACCCGCTCCAGCCGGTGCTCGGCGATGACGACGGTCACGCCGAGGTCGTGGACCAGTCGGGTCAGCGTCGCCAGCACGTCCTCGGCTGCGGTCGGGTCCAGGGCGGAGGTGGGCTCGTCGAGCACGAGCACCCGCGGGTGCATGGTGAGCACCGACCCGATGGCCACCCGCTGCTGCTGCCCGCCCGAGAGGGCGCGCAGGTCCCGGTTGCGCAGGTTCGCGATGCCGAGCAGGTCGAGGGTCTCCTCCACCCGACGACGCATGGTCGGACCGTCGAGTCCCAGCTGCTCCATTCCGTAGGCGAGCTCCTCCTCGACCGTGTCGGTGACGAAGCCGGCGGTCGGGTCCTGCCCGACGTACCCCACGACGTGGGCGCGGTCGCGGGGTGCGAGGTGCATGATGCTGGCGCCGTCGAGGAGCACGTCGCCCGCGAGATGTCCGCCGGTGAAGGTCGGGACCAGGCCGTTGAAGACGCCGAGCAGGGTGGACTTGCCGACGCCCGTGCGGCCGGCCACCACGACGAGCTCCCCCTCTTCGAGAGTGAGGTCGACGTGGTCCAGCACCCGCGTCGACCCGTCGTCGGAGCGGCCCGTGTAGCTGAAGGTGATGTCACGGAGCTCGAGCACCGGTCACCTCCAGCACGGGCGTCGTCGTGTCCTCGGTCAGCTCCGGTGAGGGCGCGACGACGGCAGCCAGCATCCCGACCATGACCACCACCAGGGAGGCCGTCGTCACGGTCGGGAACGTGTCCAGAGCGGGGCGCAACAGGGGTTCGCCCCGGAGCGGGCCGAGCATCCCGGCCGCCACCGCGGCCCCGCTGAGGGAGACCAGGATCTCCTCGGTGCGCCAGTGGTCGGGCCGGTAGCGGGTGCGCTCGACGCGTCGACCGGCCGACCAGAACCCACCCGCGGCCAGGGCGACCCCGCCGACGAGGCCGGGCAGGACCAGCCACCGCGGCGCTGTCTGGTCGAGCAGCGCGTAGGTGCCGACGCAGATGCCGACGAGTCCGGTGAGCATGAGCGCCCCCGTCGTACGCCGCTGCGACGCGGTCAGGTCACCGGCCCGTCCGTAGCCGCGTGCGTCCATGCCTGCGGCCAGCGACATGGAGCGCTCCAGAGCGTCCTCCATCACGGGTACGACGATGCCTCGTAGCCGGCCGATCCGGCTCCCCGGGACCCCGCGCAGCTGGCGGGCCGCACGGACCCGCCGCAGGCTGTCGGCCAGCTGGGGCAGCAGCGCGACGGCCACGACGATCGCGGTGCCGATCTCGTAGAGCGCCGGTGGCATCGACTTGAGCAGCCGTTTCGGGTTGGCCAGGGCGTTGGCCGCCCCGACGCAGATCACGATCGTGGCCAGCCGGAGGCCGTCGTAGAGCCCCGCGAGGACCGACTCCAGGGTGACCGGGCCCAACAGCCGGATGCCCGCCACCCAGGCCGGCAGCGGGATCTCCGGCAGGTCCAGTAGTACGACGGTCCCGTAGCCGCCGCCCAGGAGCACCCGGAAGAGCACCCGGATGACGACGATGAGCAGGCCGAACGCCAGGTAGAGCCGGAACGACCGCGACCACGGGTGGTCCGAGCGTCGAAGCGACACCGTGACCGCCGCGATGCCGATGATCATCAGCAGGAGCAACGGGTTGGTGGTGACGGTCGCAGCGGCGGCCAGACCCATCGCCCAGAGCCACCAGGCTCCGGGGTGAAGGTCCCGGGACGGCCGCGGCGCGCTCACGACGTGCCGGACCGGTTTCTCCACCACAGGCCACCGAAGGCGGCGAGCGCGAGCGCCAGGACCACGGTGACCGGGATCCACGGGGGCAGGCCGCTCTGCTCGTCGTCGGGCGTGAAGTCACTGCTCGCGTTCTGGGCGCTCGCGACTTCCGGGCTCGACTCCGTCGTCCCTGGTGTGGCCTCGGCGCTGCCACTCGGGTCCGGTGTCGTGCCCGTCGCTGCGGATGCGCCCGCCGTGGCCGTCGCTGCGGACGTCGGCCTGGCCGAACGGGTGGGCGTCGGCCTCGGAGCGGCCTTCCTGGGCGGGACGAGGGCCTTCGACGTGCTCGCCCTGGTGGGCTTCGCAGTCTTGGTCGGCTTGGGCGTGTTCGGCTTGGTGGGCTTCTTGGTGGGGGGCGTGACCGGTGCAGGGGTAGGCGTCTTCGTCGGTGTGGCCACGGTGTTCGTCGGCGACGTACCCGGCTGGCGCCTGGTGGCCGAGCCCTGCCAGGCGAAGGCCAGGAACCCGCCCTCGGGGGCGCTCTGGCCCCCGACGCCCCGGGTGGCGTAGCTCCACTTGCCGGACTTGCCGTCCGACCAGAACAGCCCCCAGTAGGCGTCGGTCGCCTGGCACGGCTGCCCGTTCGCCGGCCTGTTCGAGACCTGGCACACGTAACCGGGCTGGAGGTAGTCGAGGTTGAAGCCCGCCGCGGGGAAGACCTGCTGGCCGGACTTGTCGGCACCGTTGGGGTCACAGGACTTCTGCACTCCCCCGCCCAACGCGCCGAAGTCGACGACCACGTTGACCCCCGCGCCCGGGCAGAGGGCTGCGGCCGCCGGTCCCGACGTCAGGCCGACCAGCCCGGCCGCCGCGACGAGGGCCGCGGCGACCAGGCCGGCGAGACGTGACCGGTGTGGAGTGGTCATCGCACGACCTTGATGACCGCCGTCCCACGACGGACGTCGGTGAACAGCCCGGTGGCGGAGATGGTCTTCTTGCCCTTGGCCCGGCCCACCTTGAAGCTGGCCGAGAACGTGCCGGTCGCACTGGCCTTGCCGCTGCGGATGAACCGGCCCTTGTAGAAGACCCGGGTCCACTCGCCGGGAGCGAGGTAGCGCACGGTGGCGGTCACGGTGCGCGAGCGCTTGACCTTGTACCTCCCGCGCAGGACGGACAGGTTCGCCTTCCCGAGCACCTTGACGGCGTGGGCGCCGGTGTGGCCGAAGGGGTCCTTGACCGTGTAGACCCGGGTACGGGTCCCGGCCGGAAGGGTGACGACCGAGCCGTAACCCGTCGAGCCGGCGATCCCGCGCGCCGAGGCACCCGGCCCGCTCAGGCAGAGGACCGTGCCCTGGGCTGCTCCCCGGGTGGTGAGGACAGCACGGGTGCCGGCCTTCGCGAACCCCGTGGGTCCGGTCAGCGCGATGGCCGGGGTGGGGTCGGAGGAGTACCACGCGACCCCGGGCGCCGCCTGGGCGGTGGCGCGACGGAACTGGTCGGCGTTGGCGTCGGTGATGCCGTTCGCCCGACCCTCCGCGAGACCCGGGTTGTCGTAGGCGATCGCTCCGGTCTGGGTCGCGAGCTCGTTGCCGGAGTCGGCCGACGTGGCCTGGTGAGCGCGCAGCCACGTAGCTCCCTGGCGCGAAGCCGGGGTGTCACCCAGGGCCCAGGCGACCAGGCCGGTGCTGTTGGCGTTGGAGCCCTCGGTGCTGGTGCCGCCGCCGAAGGAGCCGTCGCAGCGCTGCTGGGCGAGCAGCCAGGTCTTCGCCTTGGCGATGGCGGCCGCGACGTCGGTGTTCGTGGACTGCGACTGGAGCTGGAGCAGGGCGATCGCGGTGGCATCGGTGTCGGGGGCGTCGGTGCCGTTGACACAGCCCTGGTTGGCCGCGGTCTTGGGCGAGAAGCTGAGGCGGAAGTAGCCGCTGGAGCACTGTTGCTCGAGCAGGAAGGAGGTGGCGTTCGCCGCTTCGCCGTTGTTGGCCTCCGTCAGAGCGTGGGCCGCGAACGCCTGACCGATCACGTTGGCGTCGCCGAAGCTGTTGTTGTCGTCCTCGATGCGGCCGGCGATCGGGGCCGTGCCGGACGTGTGGTCCGCCAGCAGGCTGACCAGGTTGTTGCCACCGAAGTCGGAGCTGTCGCCGCCGGTCTCCTGGACGAGGACGAGGAGCTTGGCGAGCGAACCGGCGTAGGTGGTGGTGACGTTGTTGAAGGTGTTCGTGTACCACTCCCCCTCTGCCCGGGGCTCGATCGCGGTCATGATCTCGTCGACCGTGCCACCGTTGCCGGGGAGCGCGTCCAGGGCGAGGGCGAAGTCACCGGTGAGGGCGATGTCGTCGAAGTTGTACTGGCCGTTGTGGACGATTCCGTTGTCGAGCTGCCCCGTGAGCCAGTCAGCAGCCTGGCCGGCTGGCTGCGGGGCAGGGACGGCGCCGGCCGGGGTGACGGCCAGGATGGCACCGGAGAGTGCCAGGGCACCGGAGGCGGCGTACGCCCCGAGTCGGGTGGTCCTACGCGCGTTGCCACGCATGATGGTTCCTTCCCGCTGCACCAACGGGAGGCTCATCGCCTACCCGCTGTATTTCCACGACAGCGTGTGGTCAAGGACGTCTCGCAGCGGGTGCTCCGGCTCGCCGCCATCGACGATGGCGACCTACGGTTGCGGGTCAGCGCCGGACTTGGACCGGCTTTCCCCGACCACGGACGTGATGGGTGTGGAGGGTGCCCCGACGGGGCAGCAGAAGATTAACACCGCCCAGCCTCACCTCCAGCCGGCCGAGCGGGCAGTCCGGACACGCCTGAGCGCGCCGAGCGGGCAATTCTGACACGCGCGAGCGCGCCGAGCGGGCAGTCCTGACACGCGCGAGCACGTCGAGCGGGCAGTCCTGACACACCTGAGCGCGCCGAGCGGGCACTTTCAATCGTTGTCACGACACGAAGCCGACCGTTCGCCTGCGGACCACGTCGTACGACGTGACGGGAGTGCCCGGTTACCGCTCCACAGCGTGACAGAACTGCCCGGTCACCGCTCCACAGCGTGACCGGACTGCCCGCTCGCGGACTCAGGAGAGGCGTTCAAGGATCAGCTCGCGGACCCGGCCGGCGTCGGCCTGGCCCCGCATCTCCTTCATCACTGCGCCGATGAGCGCTCCGGCGGCCGCTACCTTGCCGTCGCGGATCTTCTCCGCCACGTCGGGGTTGGCCTCGATGGCGCGGTCGACGGCGCCCCCGAGCGCCCCCTCGTCGGAGACGACGGCGAGCCCACGGGAGGCGACGACCTCGTCGGGAGTCCCCTCGCCGGCGAGCACCCCGTCGAAGACCTGGCGGGCGAGCTTGTCGTTGATCGCGCCCTGGTCGACGAGCGCCTGGATGCGGGCGACGTCGGCCGGGGTGATCGGCAGCGCGGAGAGCTCGGTGCCGAGCTCGTTGGCGCGCCGCGCCAGCTCGGAGAGCCACCACTTGCGGGCCGCCTGCGGAGCGGCACCAGCAGCGATGGTCTCGACCACCAGCGGAAGCGCACCCGCACCGACGGTGTCGCGCATCTCGAGGTCGGAGAAGCCCCAGTCAGCCTGGAGCCGCGCCCGACGCTCACGCGGCGGCTCGGGCAGCGATACCCGCAGCTCCTCGACCCACTCCCGCGACGGTGCCACCGGCACCAGGTCGGGCTCGGGGAAGTAGCGGTAGTCCTCGGCGTCGGACTTCTCACGCCCGGACGTCGTGACGCCGGTGTCCTCGTGCCAGTGGCGGGTCTCCTGCAGGATCGAGCTGCCGGCGTCGAGAAGCGCCGCCTGGCGGCCGATCTCGTAGCGAGCCGCCCGCTCGACCGAGCGCAGCGAGTTCACGTTCTTGGTCTCGGTGCGAGTGCCCAGCAAACCGGTTCCGGCAGGAGCGAGGGACAGGTTGACGTCGCAGCGCAGCGAACCCTGCTCCATGCGTACGTCGGAGACCCCCAGCCCCAGCAGCAGCTCACGAAGGTGGGCCACGTAGGCGCGGGCCACGGCCGGCGCCTTCTCGCGGGCACCCATGATCGGCCGGGTGACGATCTCGATGAGGGGGATGCCGGCCCGGTTGTAGTCGACGAGCGAGTAGTCGGCACCGTGGATGCGGCCCGTCGAACCGCCGACGTGCAGCGACTTGCCGGTGTCCTCCTCCATGTGAGCGCGCTCGATCTCCACGCGGAAGGTCTTGGGCCCGTCCTCGCGGGGGATCGCGACGTCGGTGTAGCCGTCGAAGGCGATGGGCTCGTCGTACTGCGAGGTCTGGAAGTTCTTCGGCATGTCCGGGTAGAAGTAGTTCTTCCGTGCGAACCGGCACCACTCCGCGATCGAGCAGTTCAGGGCCAG
>JBKJON010000489.1:0-8083 GCA_046595715.1 Marmoricola sp. | reverse complement strand
GGTGGACAGCCCGACCGCGAGGGCGAATTCGGCGATGCAGAACTCCGCGACCAGGGGTGCCCCCGGCCCGGCGAGGAGCAGACCGGTGTCACCACCGGCGGTGATCCAGGTCGCGGCGTGGTGGATCGACTCGGGCGGGTGCTGCTCGGCCCAGGTCGCCGCACCCAGCAGGACGGCGGCTTCGGCGGCGTCTGCTGCCCGGCGGTTGGAACGCACGAAACCCAGCACGTCCGAGGAGCTGTCGAGCCCCTCGAAGGTGTCTGCTGTCGTGGTCGTCATGGAACCAATTCAAGCACCGACCACTGACAAGCAGACCCGAGATTCCCCCTGTGTGGCAAAGGATCCGAAACTTTCTTGGGCGCTTCCGGGAAGTCTGTGGGTCATGGTGTGGCCGGGTAGAGCTGGAGGCCGCCGAGATGGAAGTAGCTGGCGGTTTTGTAGTGCTCGCGGTTGCGGTAGCCGCGGGCCGATACCCGGATGGCTTGGATGCGGGAGTTGATCCCCTCGGCGCCGGCGTTGGTGATCGGGTGGGCGAAGTAGGACAGCAAGCCTGCCTCATGGCGCTTGAGCGTTCTCGCTGCTTCGATGATCGGCTTCAGCCTGGAGTGAGTGGCCCAGAAGTACCAGCGGTTGAAGTGTTTGGCGCCCCAGCCGCGGCGCTTGTAGGTCCAGAAGTGGCGCAGGTCCTCCTTGATCGCCCACGCCCGGCTGGTCTTCAGGTCCGCGGCGCGTAGCGTGTTGAAGCGGTCCTGCTGGCGCTCAGGCAGGTTCTGGTAGGAGTAGAGCCACAGGTACTTCGAGCCGATCATGGTCCTGTCGCCCCCCGCGACCAGGGCACGGTTCTCCTGCTTGCGCACGGTGTCCACGGCCTTGGTCAGGTAGCCCATCAGGTGGTAGCGGTCGAAGACGATCTTGTTCTCGGCATCGGGCAGGTTCGCGCGCACCGAGGCCGCGAACGGGTCCCACATGTCCATCGCGACCGCCTGGATCTGGGCCAGTTGCTCGGGGGTGAACTGGTCGAAGTAGCCGTCCAGGCTGGTCTGTCGGCGGTGGTCAGCGATGAACTCGACCGTGCCGGCGTCCAGGTCGCAGACCACGGTGATGTAGTCCTGGCCGCGTCCCGCGGCCTTCTCATCTACCCCGACATGGGCCGGTACCACCAGCGGCTTGGCGGCCAGGCCTCGTGCGACGGCTCGGTCCATCAGATGCCACGCCTGGTCCCAGCTGATCCGCAACAGCCTCGCCGCGGCCGACACATCGCACGCGGCGAGCACGTCGATGGCCAACCGCTCGAACAGGGTCGTGAACCGCGAGTTCGGCTCGGCCCACGGCAACCGGACCTGACGCACCCCGTGCTCAGAGCAGGCCACCCGCGGCGCACTGGCATGGAGGAACGTCAAGAACGCGCACGAGTCCAGATGTCGCCACGACCGCTCCTGCGCGTGGTCATAGACCGCCAGCTCGCCCTCGCAATCCGGGCAGGCGAACCGGGTCCCTCCGGGATGCTCCACCCACACATCCACCCGCTCATCCTCAGCTGAGAGCTCCACCCGGCTGACCTCCCAAGGAGCGACCAGGCCCAGCAGATGGCGGTACAACTCGGTGTCGCGCATGAGCCGATCCTGCCGCCGTCCGGCGAATCAGCGCCAGGCACAACCCACGGAAAACTCGGAAGCGCCCTTCTTCTCAGCGACTCTGAACCCCACTCGGGGTCGACCACCCGAGTCGGACCACGGTCGAGGCACGGCCCAGCCGCAGCGAAGCGCCCGGGACCGGGCTTCGAGACGCTCGCTCCTCCGACGGCGCCGGGGGGCGGCAGGGGGGACCTTACGAGATCGCGACCTCGCTACCCACCGAGCTCCGCGCTCAGAGCTGAGCGACGAGCCGGTCCAGGACGTCGTGGTCGACCCCCGGAAGACCGAAGCCGGCGAGGGTGGAGAGCGGCATGCTGCCGATGACCTGCACCAGACCCGGGTCGTCCAGGTGACCAGCACCTCCGGCGCCGTCCGCGAAGGCGCCGAGCAGGATCTCGCTGCCGCGCGGGTGGGCCAGCCACTCGCCCAGGGTGGAGTCGCGCGTCAACGGAGCAGCGATGGAGGGCGCGGACAGCTGGACGTTGAGCGTGTGCGGCAGGTCACGGGAGGACGTCCCGACACGCAGCACGAACTCGCCGGCCTCGACCACCCAGCGTGCGAGCTGCACCGACCAGAACGAGAAGGCGCGGGCGTCGAGATCGAGGTGCGCGACCTCCGAGGAGCCCGGCTCGAGCGACACTCTGGCGAAGCCCTTGAGCTCCTGCTCGGGCCGGCTGACGCTGCACTCCGGGTCCCGGACGTAGACCTGCACCACCTCTGCACCTGCGAGTGGCCCGGTGTTGGTGACGGCGACCGCGACACGCACGAGGAGGTCGCCGCCCGCGACCGAGCCCGTGACCGTCACCTCCGGTCGGCCGAGCGCGAAGCTGGTGTAGGACAGGCCGAAGCCGAACGGGTGACTGACCTCCAGCGCCAAGGCGTCATAGGCCCGGTAGCCGATGAACAGGCCCTCGCCGTACCTCACCACCTGGGAGTCACCGGGGAAGTTGAGGTACGACGGGTTGTCCTCCAGCCGCACCGGGATGGTCTCGGCGAGCTTGCCCGACGGGTTGGCGGTGCCGACGAGGAGGTCGGCCACGGCCCCGCCGCTCGCCTGGCCGCCGAGCCAGCACTCGAGCACCGCGCTGACCCGGTCCTCCCAGGTCGAGGTGCGTACGACGGAGCCGTTGGCCAGGACGACCACGACCCGTCCGCTGACCTCCGCGACCGTCCCGATCAGGGCGAGCTGGTTGGCCGGGAGGTCGAGGTGCGTGCGGTCGAAGCCCTCGGACTCCGCAGCGTCGGGAAGCCCGAGGAAGAGCACCACCACGTCCGCCTCACGGGCCGTCTCGCGGGCCTCGGTCCGCAGTGCGGTGTCGGCGGCCGCGGAGCTGGCTTCGTCGAGGCTGAAGCCGGGGGAGTGGATCACCTCGATCCCGGCCGGCAGGGCCCGGCGCAGCTCGTCGAGGGGGAGGTCGACGCGGGTCGGGTTCACCTGGGAGCTGCCCGCGCCCTGGTAGCGCGGGGTCGTGGCGAACGCCCCGATCACCGCGACGGTCTCGTCCTTGGCGAGTCTCAGGGGGAGCACGCCGTCGTTGCTGAGCAGGACGGCCGACTCGGCGGCCGCGCGTCGGGCGAGCGCATGGTGCTCGTCGTAGGCCGCGGCGGGCGCCGCCTCGGCCCGTGCAGGAGCGGACTGCTCGACCAGCCGCAGCACCCGTCGTACGCCGGTGTCCAGCACGTCGAGCGCCAAGGCACCCGAGGACACCGCCTCGACGACGGCGACCTCGCTCCGCCCCAGGGACGGAGGCATCTCGAGGTCGAGACCGGCCGCCAGCGCGGCGACACGGTCGTGCACCGCGCCCCAGTCGGAGACGACGAGCCCCTCGAAGCCCCACTCGTCACGCAGGACCTCGGTCAGCAGCCAGTGGTGCTCGGAGGCATAGGTGCCGTTGAGCTTGTTGTAGGCGCACATGACGGTCCACGGCTGTGCCCGGGTGACCACCCGCTCGAACGCCGCCAGATAGGTTTCGCGCAGGGTGCGCTCGTCGACCTCGGCACTGACCCGGTGCCGGTAGTCCTCCTGGTTGTTGGCGGCGAAGTGCTTGAGCGAGGTGCCGACGCCCCGCTCCTGGATCGCGAGCACCATCGCGAGAGCGAGCTCGCCCGCGAGGTAGGGGTCCTCGGAGAGGTACTCGAAGTTGCGGCCACACAGCGGCGAGCGCTTCATGTTGATGCCGGGGCCCAGGACCACCGAGACCCCCTGCACGCGGGCCTCCTGCGCGATGGCGCTGCCGACCTCGGCGACCAGCTCGCGGTTCCATGACGACGCCAGCCCGCTGGCGGTGGGGAAGCAGGTGGCCGCGACGCTGCCGCCGACGCCGGCCCGGTGCTCCTCGGGCGGCTGCATCCGCAGTCCGTGCGGACCGTCCGCGACCATGATCGAGTCGATGCCGAGGCGGTCCACCGGGAAGGTGTGCCAGAAGTCCGCGCCCATCACCAGGCGGGCCTTCTCCTCGAGCGTCAGGCCGGCGATCGTGGCATCGATGTCCGTCTCGGCTGCTGGGGTCATGCCAGGAACTCTGCCACCAGCGCGTGGTAGCCGGGCGGTTGCAGCAGGAAGGAGTCGTGACCCCACGCCGAGGTGAGCTCGACGTGCTCGGAGTCGGCGCCGGCCGCGACCAGCTGCTCGTGCAGGTGCACGGAGTGGTGGGTCGGGAACCGCCAGTCGGTGTCGAAGGAGATGACCAGGAAGCGGGCGTACGCCGCCGCCCGCTCGGCGGCCCCCGAGTCGGCGAAGGGCTCGAAGTAGTCCATCACCCGTGTCAGGTAGAGGTAGGAGAGGGCGTCGAAGCGGTCGAGGAACGTGTCTGCCTGGTGGTCGAGGTAGGACTCGACCTGGAAGTCGGTGCCCATCCGCGGTGGTCCGTCGCCATGTCGCTCGCGCCCGAACTTCGTGTCGAGCAGCTGCTCGGAGACGTAGGTGATGTGGGCCATCATCCGGGCCACCGAGAGCCCGACCTCGGGGCGGACGCCGGCCTCGGCGTACTTCCCCTCACGGAAGTCGGGGTCACGCATGATCGCGGTGCGAGCCACCGCCGAGAAGGCGATGTTCTGGGCCGAGAGCAACGCGGAGGCGGCGATCAGCACCGCCCGCCCCACCTGCTCAGGGGCGTCGATCGTCCACTGCAGGATCTGCATGCCACCGAGGGAACCGCCGACGGCGGCGTGCAGCCTGTCGATCCCGAGGTTGGCCAGCAGGCGACGGTGGACCGTGACGAGGTCGGACATCGAGAGGAGCGGAAAGTCCATCCCGTAGGGCTTCCCGGTGGCCGGGTCGGTGGAGCTCGGACCCGTGGTGCCCTGGCAGCCACCGAGCAGGTTGGGGGAGACCACGAAGTACTTGTCGGTGTCGATCGCCCGGCCCGGGCCGATCAGGTTGTCCCACCAACCCGGCCGCGACGGGTCGCCGTGGTGACCGGCGGCGTGCGCGTCGCCGGTGAGCGCGTGACAGATGAAGACGACGTTGTCGCGCGCGTCGTTGAGGCTCCCGTAGGTCTCGTAGGCGACCTCGACCGGGGCCAGCCGAGCACCACCGGACAGCACCAGCGGGTCGCCCTCGTCGTAGAGGACGACCCGCTCGGTGCTCACCCGCCCGACGGACATGCGTGCGCTGTCACTTGGTGGCGGTCAGAGCCTGGTCGAGGTCGGCGATCAGGTCCTCGACGTGCTCGATGCCGATCGAGAGCCGCACCAGGTCCTCGGGCACGCCGGCCGACTCCAGCTCCTCGGGGGTGAGCTGCGAGTGGGTCGTGGTGGCGTTGTGGATCGCCAGGGACTTCGCGTCACCGATGTTGGCCAGGTGGCTGAACAGCTCCAGCGCCTCGACGAAGCGCTTGCCCCCCTCGCGTCCCGACTTCACGCCGAAGCTGACCAGGCCGCCGTAGCCGCGACCCTCGATGAAGGTGCGGTCGGCGACCTCCTTCTGGTCGGAGTCCGCGAGACCGGGGTAGTTCACCCAGGAGACGAGCTCGTGGCCCTGGAGGAACTCCGCGACCGCGAGCGCGTTGGAGCTGTGTCGCTCCATCCGCAGGTGCAACGTCTCTAGGCCCTGGAGGAACAGCCACGAGTTCAGCGGGGCGATGGCGGCACCGGTGTTGCGCAGGAGCACCGTGCGCGCGCGGATGATGAAGGCGATCTCGCCGACGGCCTCGGTCCACACGACGCCGTGGTAGGCACCGTCCGGCTTGGTCAGGCCCGGGAACCGGTCGGCGTGGGCCGCCCAGTCGAATTTGCCGGAGTCGACGATGACGCCGCCGACCGAGGTGCCGTGGCCACCGATGTACTTGGTCGCCGAGTGCACGACGACGTCGGCGCCGAGGTCGAAGGGCTTGCACAGGAAGGGCGTCGGCGCGGTGTTGTCCACGATAAGAGGGAGCCCCTGTGCGTGGGCGGCGTCGGCCCAGGCGCGGATGTCGACGACGTTGAGCCTGGGGTTGCCGACGGTCTCGGCGAAGACGAGCTTGGTCTTGTCGTCCACGAACTTCGCCAGGTCCTCCGGCTTGTCCGGGTCGACGAACCGGACCTCGATGCCGAACTGGGGGAGGGTGTGGGCGAACAGCGCGTAGGTGCCGCCGTAGAGCGTGGAGATGGCGACGATGTTGTCGCCGGCGTAGGTGAGGTTCTGCACGGCGTACGTCGTGGCGGCGGAGCCGGACGCGGTGGCGAGGGCGCCGACGCCGCCCTCGAGAGCGGTGATGCGCTCCTCGAAGACCGACTGCGTCGGGTTCATGATGCGCGTGTAGATGTTGCCGGGCTCGGCCAGCGCGAACAGGTTCGCGGCGTGCTCGGTGTCGTTGAAGACGTAGGACGTCGTCTGGTAGATCGGCACGGCTCGCGCGTTGGTCGCGGAGTCGGCCTCCTCCTGACCTGCGTGCACGGTCAGGGTCTCAGGACGGTAGGTCATTCGAATCTCCTCGTTGAGCGGGTCCCCACAGGATAAGTAGACGAAAGGACTCCACTTTGGGTATCCACGGGATGAGACGCCTCACGGATGCTGCCGCAGGTAGTCCTCCAGCCGGATCGGCGGCCGTCCCGTGAGGGTGCGCACGTCGCTGGTCACCTCGGCGACCTCGCCCGCGGCGATGGCGGTGTAGGTGCTCACCCACGCGTCGTACTGCCAGGCGGGCGCCGGCCACCGCTTGCGTGACTCGTACGCCTCGGCCACGGACTCGTCGTGATAGCTCACCGCCCGGCCCGTCACGGCGGCGATCGTCTCCACGACGGTGGTCATCGAGAGTGCCTCGGGACCGGTCAGGTCGTAGGTCACGCCGACATGCTCGCCCGGATCGGCCAGCACAGCGGCGGCGCTGGCGGCGACGTCGTCGCGGCTGACCGCGGCGACCAGGCCGTCCCCGGCGGGGCCACGCAGGACGCCGTCCTCGCCCACCATCTCGGGCAGGAAGTCGAGGTAGAAGCTGTCCCGGAGGAACGTCCACTGCATCCCGCTGTTCCGGATGTGCTCCTCGGTGGCGTAGTGGTCGCGGCCGAGGGTGAACGTGCAGTCGGCCGCGGCGCCGTGGAACGAGGTGTAGACGACATGGCGTACGCCGGCCTCGGCCGCGGCGTCGACGAAGGTGCGGTGCTGGTCGAGCCGGTCGGCGCTCTCCGACCCGGAGACCATGAACAACGTCGTCACCCCGGTGAGTGCCTCCACGGCGCCCGCCCGGTCGTCGTACCCGCCGAAGACGACGGGCGCACCGCCATCGACCGCGGGAACCCGAGCGGCGTCGCGCACCAGCAACCGCTGCGCGACCTCGGCGGAGGCCAGCTGGCGCGCCACCCGACCACCCACCGCCCCCGTCGACCCGGTCACAGCAAGGCGTGGCAGCTCAGAGGTCATGTCCAGCAGCCTAGGACTCCCGGACCGAAGGACGAGCAGCTCGAGGCCGGGACGAGGTGTCACCAGCTGAACCCCGTGACCGACCGCCCGAGCGTGGGGTGAAGGATGGCGGAAACCTCGAAGGAGCCCCTCATGAGTCTGCCGGAGTCCCTGGCCACCACGACCGTCGCCGTTCTCGGTGGCACCGGCCCCCAAGGCCGTGGCCTCGCCCGGCGCTTCGCCGCAGCCGGCCTTCCCCTCGTGATCGGCAGTCGTAGCGTCGAGCGTGCGAGCGAGACCGCGCAGACCCTGGCCGAGGCCACCGGCGGCACGGTGACCGGCGCAGGCAACAAGGCGGCCGCCGAGGCCGGCGACGTCGTCGTCGTCGCGGTGCCCTGGGACGGCCACGGCGACCTGCTGCGCGACCTCGCGCCCTCGTTGGCCGGGAAGATCGTCGTCGACTGCGTGAACCCGCTGGGCTTCGACAAGCAAGGCGCGTTCGCCCTCCCCGTCGAGGAGGGGAGCGCAGCCGAGCAGGCCCGGGCGGTGCTGCCGGACAGCACCGTGGTCGCGGCCTTCCACCACGTGAGCGCGGTCCTGCTGCTCGACGAGGACGTCGACCAGGTCG
>JBKJON010000480.1:0-3695 GCA_046595715.1 Marmoricola sp. | reverse complement strand
GGTGACCGTCGTCCTCGACGGGCGCACGACGACGGCCCCGATGCCGAGGACGAAGTCGATCCTGGACGGCGCGGCCACCACGCGCAACGACCTGCCGTTCGCGTGCAAGGGCGGGGTGTGCGGCACCTGTCGGGCGCACATCACCTCGGGTGAGGTGGACATGAGGCGCAACTACGCGCTGGACGACGACGAGGTCGAGCGCGGCTACGTGCTGACCTGCCAGACCCACCCGGTGAGCGACGCCGTGACGGTCGACTTCGACGCCTGACTCACGGTGCGGTGGGCCCCGCCAGGAGTCCGTCGAAGGCAAGGCTGGTCAGGGAGCGTGCGAGCACGTCGGCCTCGACCGGTCCACCCGGGCGGTACCACTCCACCAGTGAGTTGACGGTGCCGAACAGCAGTCGACTGATGACGTCCGGGGCGATGTCGTCGCGCAGGGCGCCCTCGGCGACGGCCTCCTGGACCAGCGTCGTGAGCAGCTCGTCGATGACCCGCCGTCGCTCGAGGGCGGCGAGCTCGACGTCGCTGTTGCCGCGCACCCGCAGGAGCAGCGTCACCGCGGGCAGGTGGTGGGCCAGGACGAGCACCGACGCCTCCACGGCGTTGCGGAGGCGCTGGTGGGCGCTGGTTCCGGGCTCGTCGACCGCTGCCTCGATGGCCTCGGACAGTCCGTCCAACGCCTCGTCGAGCGCCAGTGAGAGCAGGGTCTGCTTGCTCGGGACGTGGTGGTAGATGGCCGACTTGGTCAGGCCCAGCTCCTTGGCCAGGTCGCCGATGCTCGTGGCGTCGTACCCCTGCGCGTTGAAGAGGTCGATGGCGCGTCGCAGCACCGTCTCCTGGTCATAGCCGGGCCGGCCGCGGCGTGCCGGCGTCACGCCCTGGTCGCCCATGGGTCGATCGTCCCACGTGGTGTCCGGCTGATCCCACGCTCGGGTGAGGGGCCGCCCGATGGTGGGATCAGTCGATGACCCTGGAGATCTTCTCAGTGGGCAGCAGGCGACCGTTGGGGGCAGCCACCGGAGTGAGGCAGCCACCCGTGGCGCCCACGCTGGTCAGCCCGGCGATGTCGCCCGCACCCCAGCTGGCGTACTTGGCACCCATCTGGGGGTACATGATCTGCGGCTCGCTGTTGACGTGTCCCAGACCCATCGCGTGTCCGATCTCGTGCATGAGCAGCTGACCCCGGGTACCGACGTACCCGGTGCTGCGGCCCTTGCCGAAACCGGCAGGGAGACCCTGAACGATGTCGAGATTCAGGGCGACGGTGCCGTCGGTGAGCCGGCCCTGTACCCCCGAAGCCGTGTTCACGTGGATCCCCGCGGCGCCGCCCTTGCCCGCGAGGCCGTTGCGCGCCTCGCCGACGGGGATCAGGGCGGACTGGCCGGGCCGCACGTAGGCGATCAGCAGGTTGGCGGTGGTGTCGGTGCCGATCCCCTGTGGAATCGCGGTGGTGGTGCCGAGGTACTGGAAGCGGAGTCCCGCGGCGGAAGTGACGCGCTGCAGTGCGCCGGTGACGTCCGCTGCCCAGTCGGCGGGGGCTCCGTTGGGGTTGACCATGTAGGTGATCGGGGTGCACGGGTTCCAGCGGTACTTCCCGCCCATCAGATAGCTGAAGGCGGTGCTGCTGTTCGACGGCGCCTGCGCGGCCTTGACCTCAACGGCGAAGACGTGTGACACGGCAGCGCGGTTGCGTCGGTCGGGGTAGAGGTACGCGCGATAGCTGAAGTTGCCCACGGCTTCGGTCGGGATCCCGGCGCGGTAACGACCGTCGGCGAGGGTCCGACCCTTCGCCACCTGCACCCAGTGACCGCCGGAGTACCGCTGGATCTCCAGGGTGCGGCGGGTGTGTCGGGTGGCCCGGCCGGCCACGGTGACCTGCCTCCCCTGGGTCACCGTGGCGGTGGACACGTTGGCGGTGACGGAGCTGCGCTTCTTCGCTGCGGCGTCTGCCGGGTGAGGCATCGTGGCCGTCAGGACGACCAACAGCCCGACTCCGAGCGCGCGCGTCGCGATGGTCCTGCGGATCACTGGGGCGTCCTGTCTTTTGCTGGCGGGGCCACAGTGACTTCTCACGCAGCCGAGGCGCAGGTACGCCGCGTCCGGTGCGGTGTCGCCTGCCGACGACGATGCTATCGATTATTCATAACAATTAGTATTAAACGGACCATCGGTCCCGGCGTGGAAATGCCGCAGCGAAGCTCCACCCACCCGCGTCTTCTTGGGTGCCAGCTCCGATGGCTTACCGCTGGTCCGCGTGCGTGGCCGTGCCGTGATGTGGTCGGGGCTGGTGTCAGCTCCCAACAGGATCGTGCCCGTGCAGTCGACTCGCACCACGGCCGTCGCCCACCGGATCGGTTGCCGGCGATGCCTGCCCGGAAGGTGCTCTCGTGTCCAGCCACGGGGCCCGCAAGGCGAAACGGCCTCTCGGCCGCGTGTGGCGCGTGTGAGAGGCCGTTCGTGGGGTGCGCCCGGAGAGATTCGAACTCCCAACCTTCTGATCCGTAGACGCGGCTGGGCTGTTTCGATGGGTCTTCCTAGGGCGATTTCACGCTCAGGGTCGAGCATTCGGCAACTGGTGAATGGGGGCCGATCAGGCCCGGTTGCCGTCAGCGTTGCCGTCAAACGGTCCGGTCCCGGTCGCTGCGGGCGCCCGGTGCGCGACCGAGTTCTTCACAAGTTCACGCGTGGCCTTCGGCGAGTCGTCGAGCCATGCCCCGGTCCGAGGTGGACCGTCTCGAATATCAGTCAATCCACGCTCGGGCGAGAGGAGACGGCTGTACTGCCGTCGATGCTCGTCGGGCCTTTGCAGAAAAGGTAGTCCGATGAGTCACTTCGCTGTTGAGATGATTGTCCTAGCACCCAAGTTCAACTCCGAGGGAGTTGTGCAGTGGGGCGTGAAGAACATCCTTCCGCTGATCCTGCTGGTCGTCGGGATCGGCATCATCGCGGGGGCTCGTAAGGGCCAGATGAGCCAGAACGCGATGACGATCACGAACATCCTGCTGGGCTGTGTCGTCATCGCTGGCGCCGCGCTCTTCTACGGCTTCGCCGACAGCATCGCCAGCTTCGTCTTCTCGAGCTGATCGCCGTGATCGTCCGTCCCGACGACGAGGTCTACCGGGTCGATGCGGTGTGGCTCGGCCCCCAGGGGATGACGCTGCCCTGGACGGCGCGCTACTCGGCGTACGGGATCTGGCTGGTGCTGTTCGTCAGCGTCCTGCTCGTCGAGGCGGTCCTGCCGATGCGGGTGAGCATCCCTCCCGTGTGGGAGCTGGTGGTGACGATCCTGGCGACCTACGCCCTGACCGGAGTCATCGATCACGACCGACCGCTCATCAGCGTGTGGCAGCTGGTGCGGTGGGAGGTCAAGTCGCCGCGGCTCCGTGCTGCGGATCGACCAGTACGCACGAACGCATCCTCGCTCCGACTGAGGGAGAACCATGTTCGGACCAGCCAGAAGTGACACCGCCGGCGCGCCGCTGACCCTGCGCAACATCGACGACAACCTCTGCTTCACGAACCGGGAGGCATGGGCGTGGTTCGTGTTGCCGACGCAGCCATGGGCGTTCCGTTCAGATCGCCAGCGAGAGCATCTCCTCTCCGGGATGTGCGACGGGTTGGCGTGGCTGGCCGGACATCGGCTCCACCTGCGGATCACCTCGCGGCCCTACCCCACGGCGGAGTGGGCCAAGCGC
>JBKJON010000509.1:0-9967 GCA_046595715.1 Marmoricola sp. | reverse complement strand
GCTCCTCGACCCAGACGTCGACCTGGCTCCACCACTCGAAGAGCCACTCGATCCGGCCGTCCCGGTCCTCGGGGACGTCCTCGCGCGGGATCCGCCACCAGCCCATCTGCAGCCGCTTGTCCATCGGCAGCGAACGCCACACGTCGGCCAGGCTCACGACGTGGTCCAACCCGGTGTGGGCGACCAGGAGCACGTCGGCCTCGGGGGCCGCCTCCAGCGCGGCCAGCACACCACCCGGCCTGGGCGCGAGGACGTGGGTCATCTGCTCGGCCCGCTCGGCCATCCGGTGCAGGCCGAGACCCTTCAGACGGTTGATCGCCCGCTCACGCCGCTCCGGGGTGAAGTTGCCACCCTCGGGAAAGATCACGAAGGCGTCGTTGGCGTCGAGGTTCCGAGCCAACTCCCCGACCTCCGCCTCCAGGTCGCGTCCGCCGGCCGCACGCGGTGAGATGAACCGGCTCGGCAACCGGGAGAGCAGCACGCCCAGCATGGGGTCCCAGGCCAGCCCCTCCTTGAGCACCACCCGGGGCTCGCGGTCATACCAGTGCATCAGGGCATACATCAGCGTGAAGGAGTCGCCCGGCCCAGCGTGCCGACAGAAGACCAGCAGGGGCTCCCCGGGACCCGCCTGGGGTGCGGGACCGACGGTCTCGATCTTCAGCCTCAGCACACGCCGCGCTTCCCCGAAGAACACGACCAGGTAGATCCGCGCGATGTCGTAGTGGATCCGCTCAAAGTACGACGCACGGATCCTCCAGCCGAACCCGGAGGCGATCCACAGGCCGAACAGCTCGACCAGGGCCACACTCTCGAGACTCAGGTGCACGACCCCCAGCCAGAGCAGCCGCACCGGTCGCAGCCAGCCCGGCACGAACGGCGAGAGCAGGCCTGCCCCCAGCAGCCAGAGCGGCAGCGTCGTCCACATCAGCACCGCCAGCACGATCAGCAGCGGGGCGACCACCACCCGCTGCAGGACCCGCGTCAGGAGGCGGGCCATCACAGGTGCTCGTCGAGATAGGCCAGGCTCGCCTCGTAGGCCGCCTCTATGCGCCGGGTCACCCGTGAGGTGTCTCGGTAGGCCAGGGGCGAGTCGTCGCTGGAGGTCCCCGCCGCCGGGAGCACGTGCGCCACCACTCCCTCCGGCAGCTCGGACAGCTCCTTGACGAAGCGGTGCCGGCGAGCGATCTCGAAGGAGACCCGGGCCACCTGCCACGGCTTGCGGGGCGCCTCGAGCGGTCGGTCGACGCGACCCACCTGCAGCACGAAGACCCGCCCGGCCCCCAGCTGCACCGCCCGGCCGAGCGGGATGGAGTTCACAATGCCGCCGTCGAGGTAGTGCTCACCGTCGACCAGGGCCGGCGGCAGCAGGCCGGGTACCGCGGCGCTGGCCATCACCGCCGGCACGACGGGACCGTCGGTGAACCAGTGCTCGGCCGCCCGCTCGATGCTGGCCGCGCAGCACTGGAACTCCACAGCGAGCTCGTGGAAGCACACCCCGCCGAACTCCTTCTCCAGACGCTCACGCAGTGGCTCGGCCGAGTGCAGGTGGGTCCCGGTGCGGACGGCACGGGACACCTGGCGCCACGCGCGGTCGCCGTAGACGTCGTTGGTCTCGCTCACCGACCGCCACAGCTCGAGCAACCGGTCGATCGCCTCCAAGGACGGGTCGCTGGCGACGACGAGGCCGTTGAGGGCACCGACCGAGGTGCCGAGGACGAGGTCCGGTCGCACCCCCCGCTCGAACAGGGCGCGCACCATCCCGACCTCGACCGCGCCGAGCAGTCCGCCGCCGCCGAGCACGAACGCGGTGCGTCCGGGCGAGAGACCAGGAGGGAGACCGGGTGGCGGACCCGAGGAAGGGCCGGCCATCGTCAGCCGTTCACGCCGGCCGAGTCGTCAGCGGGATCGTCAGCCGGGACGGCGTACGCCCGACGGACCTGGCGGGTGGCACGCTGCTCCGCCCAGAAGCTGAGGATCGGCACGGTGCCGCACAGCAGCGTCACCAGGGTGAAGCCGATCGACCACTTGGCCCTCCGGGACAGCAGGAACGCCATCACCAGGAAGATCATGTACAGGTACCCGTGGGCGATGCCGAGCACGGTGGTGATGAACTCGCCGACGTCGTGCGCGCGGGTGCCGTCGGTCCAGATCGCCGGGGTGGAGCCGAAGATCCCCCACATCGACGTCCCGTCGAAGTTCGCCAGCGGGACACCGATCAGGATGAGCACGATCAGCAGGACGCCGACGATGTTGGCCATCACCCGATAGCGGAGCAGCGCGTTGCGCAGGGGGCGGGGAAGCTCACGAGCAGGGGCGAGGTGGGTCACGCTTGCGACGCTACCCGCTCGGTCTCGAGCCGAGCCTCCCAGGTGTCACGGCACCAGCGCGTCCAGATGTAGAGCGCGAAGACACCGAAGATCCACCACTGGAAGGCATAGAGCAGGTTCCGCAGCGAGGTCACGTTGGAGACCTTGGGCACCGAGTCGGGCGGGACCTGGGAGAGTCCCTGGAAGGCCGGCGTGCTCTGGACGGCGGAGACCCCCTTGGCCACGACGTAGCCGCTGTAGAGGTCGGCGTCGACGTGCTCGACGAGGCTGGCGATCCGCATCTCGGGGATGACGTCGTCGTGTGGGTCGTTGTCCGGGACGCCGGCCCCCTCGGAGGCCTGCAGCCACCCGGTGATCTCGACCTCTCCGCTGGGGACCGGCGCCGCGGGCTGCGCCGACCAGCCGCGTACGACGGGCATCGCGCTGTCCCCGACCAGCACCGGCGTCGTGACCCAGTAGCCGCGCTGGCCGTCGAGGTCGCGGTCGGCGATGTAGAGCGTGCCCTTGCTCAGCCACTCGCCCTCGAACGAGACCGGCTGGCCGAGGTACTTCCCGTTGAACGGGCTGTCGCCGGTCATCACCTTCGCCAGGGGCAGCGCCTTCGCGTTCGACAGGTCCTGCGCCTCGGAGGCCCGGGCTGCCTCCCACACGTGCAGCTGCCACATCCCCAGCAGCACCGCCGCCGCGACCGCCAGCACCATGAGCAGGTGGGCGCCCCAGTAGCGGGGAGCGAGCAGGAAGGACACGCCGCAAGGGTACGGGCGGGCTCGGTGCCCACCGGCGATCAGCCCCGACGCATCCACACGTGCAGAATGCCGTCCTCGTCGTACGGCGCACCGACGGCCGTGAAGCCCAGGCTTGCGTAGAACTCCGACAGGTGGGCCTGCGCCCCCAGCGCGACCGCCTGCCCCGGCCACTGCTCCTTGCACGAGGCCAGGGCCCGCTCCATCAGCCGCCGGCCGAGCTGCTGTCCCCGGACCCCCTCGCTCACGATGACCCGGCCGATGCGCGGGACGTCGTGGTAGTCGTCGGGCGCCAGGATCCGGGCGTAGGCCGCGATGCCACCCTCGAACCTCCCGACGAGGTGCCGGGTGCCCGTGAGCAGGTCCAGCCCGTCCGGGTCCTGGTAGACGCAGTCCTGCTCGACCACGAAGACAGCCGATCGGAGCACCAGGACGTCGTAGAGGGTGCTTGCCTCGATCTCGCTCGACGCGAGGTCCGACCAGACCACTGCGGCTGTCACGTGGTGGAGTCTAGGGGCCGCGAAACCCTGCCCCGCTGTATCCCGCCGGTCGTTGTCCCCTCGTTCCTAGGAGGTGGGTCCTGCGACGAGGGCCTGCGTTCACGCTGGTCATGCTGGTGCTGGTGCTCGCCGGGTGCGGAGGTGGCTACGTCGGTGGGGAACCCGGTAGGGGTCCGCCGGTCACCCAGCAGACGTCGACCGATTCCAGACAGGGCGAGCTGCCGACCCAAACCGCCCGTGGCAACCACACCGTTCACGTCTTTCCGCCGTTCCTTCCGACGCTGCAGGGCCACGTGCTGGAGCACACTGCCGCGGACCCGGCCGGACTGCTCTTTCCAGGCGACCGCGCCGACCACATGAGCGTGCGCTACCTGATGGACCGCTACCGCCCGGCCAGCGAGTCGGCCGGCGACCGGACCTGACGATCCACCGTCTACGCCACCCGGCACTGACCCTCGTCTGCCAGCACGGCACGACCGCGGCCGAGCTGCAGGGAGATCAGCCCAAGCTCGCCATCGAGGATCGCGAACCTGCACTCCGCTTGCCGGTAGTTCGATCGCGGCGACGAGGCACGTGGCGAAGACGTCCGGACAGTCGGTGAACACTGCTTCGGACCCGTCGCCCGTTGACCGGCGGTACTTCCGTTCGCCATCGCCGGCTGAAGGTCACCCCCGCCGGATCACCGCACGTGCGGTGGCCGCGACGGCGAAGTCGATGCCCTGGATCACGCCCCAGCGGGCGCGTGCCGCGCCGGCCAAGTGTGCGAGGACGTCAAGGGTGAGGCTGTGCGCGGGTGGTGGTGAGTGCCGCTCGCGCCCGCTGCGCCATCCGAGCGCATGGAGCAGGTCACTGATTTCGCCGCGCCACTCCTGCGCCGGTACGCCGCTGCCCACCACGGCCAGCGCCATCCAGCCCGCGTGGCGCTCAGCATCCTTGCTGCCCAGCGGAAGCCGACCGACCACGTGACGCCAGAGTCCCTCGGGATCCTGGCGGAAGCGGATGGCGGCGGCGGTCGGGCTCAGCCGGCTCTTGCGGACGCTGACCAACCCGAGCGCGCGTGCCGTGTCGCGCACCTTCGCGACCGGTGGTGTCAGGTCCTCACGGTTGGCCTTGCCGATCCACCAGTCGGTGATGCCGCTGCGTTCGGCGAACTGCTCGACCACCGAGGGCGGTAGGTAACCCGCGCCGGTCAGCGCGACACCGTCGCCGATGACGTCGAGGAAGAGCCGGTAGGTCTCTGTGATCTGGGCGGCTTCCTCGGCGGTGAGGTCCGTCGGTCCGTGGGAGAGCGGGCGGCCGAGCACCTCGCGCAGTAGGCGAATGCCGCGGTGCTCCAGCTGCTCGGCCAGTTCGGCCATCTCGCCGGTGACCGCGACGGGCTCGGCGACGGCGACGGCCAGCGCTGCGTTGGTCTCCTCCACGTCGAACTGGTCGGGGCGCCAGTCGAGGGGGAGCCAGTCGTGCGCGTGCGCGGCGCTACTGAAGCCAGCAGGTAGGAGCGTGTCGTCGTGCCCGGAGCGGACCCATGCGGCCAGCTCCTCATAGCCGCCGATGCCACCGCAGTCTTCGGGCGGACAGGCCATCCGCCCCCCGGTGCAGCGCGGCCTCGCCGGTGCTTCCTCGAGCACCTCCTCGACCACCACCTTGTGGTCCCAGCCGTCACCGAAGTCGTACTCGTACCAGAGCTCGTCACCCGCCTCGACGAGGACCTGGTCGACCCGTACGTCGTCTTCGAGCGTCCCTTCCTCGCCCTCCTCGAGGTCGAAGCTCGTGACGAAGTACGGCGAGCGATGGTCGTTACCGGTGCGGAACCGGTGCAGGTGGCTGTTGGTCCACCCCATCGCCGCCTGGATGACGTCATGTAGCCGCGGCAGACTGAGGTCGCCGGCCAGCTCGAGTCGGCGCCAGACCGGCGGCTTCGCGCCGTGCAGGTCCAGGCGTACCCGGAACCCGCGGACCTCGGTCGGGGCGGGGAGCAGCGTCGGCGCTTCGTCGTGCTTCAGCTTCTCGAGGATGCTGGTCACCTGCCCGCTCATCAGCGCGTCGAGCAGCGCCCGGTTCTCCTCGGGGCTGGCTCCCGCCATGAGCTGCTTCACCAGGTGCTCGACGTCGGTCGGTTCGGTCACGACGGACAGTCAATCACCGTCGACTCGACGTTGCGCCGCCTCACCATCATGGTGATGGGATCCGCCAGGGGACCGATGGCGATCTCGCACGTGTCAACAACAGAGTGCCGGGCCTGCCTGCGTACTAGCACCCAGATAGATGCGGGCATCGTCGCGGCTCCTCCATCGGGGTGCTCGTAGAGTCGCTAGACAGGAGCTGGAACCTTCCGGCCACACGCCCGATCACTCACCGCACTCCTGCTGGGGAACTACTTGGCGGCCGGCTGCGGCGGGCTCGGGGCCGCCAGGGTTCCGAGCTGGATCCTGGCAGCAACCTCGTCGCGTACTCCCCAGTGCTCGGCCAGCCGGTCTCTTTCAGTGCGGTAGATGTGAAGCGTGGTCATCGCGTAGGAGCGTCCGTGGGCCCCTTCGCCGAAGAAGTCGTCCACGCCCACGCCGCGGGCGGTAGCCCTGACGACCACTCTGTCCTCGGTCGCGAAGGCATCCTCGACGGTGTAGCGGATCTGCAGCACCTCATGGACGAACCCGAGAATCTGGCGATATCCAGCAGCTCCCGGCTCGATGGGGAATGGCGCCCCGTGGTCGATGAAGTCGACGGTGACGTAGTCACCCAGTCGAGACAGATCGCCGCTGTTGATCGCGTCGAACACCGCCATCGCGGCGTGGAACGCGGGGTTCTCTACGGACATGACGCATACTCCTCTTATTGAGTGGATCGATATTCCATTGGAGTGACAATCTAGCCAAAGGGGTGAAGCCATGGCAAGGACCTACCGAAGCGAAGTGCGAGAGGAGGCGATGCGCGAGACACGGCGGCGAATCGTTTCCGTGGCGACCCGGCTCCTAGTCGAAGGCGGGTACGGCTCGATGACCGTTGCGGCACTCGCGCGCGCCGCGGAAGTATCACCCCAAACCGTCTACAACTCTGTTGGCGGGAAAGCAGAGGTAGTCAAGGCCGCCTATGACTTTTCGCTCGCCGGGGATGGAGCACCCGTGGCGATGTCGGACCGACCCGAGTTCCGGGCCGTGACTCAGGCGCAGGACGCCGCGTCGTACGGCACGGCATACGCCGCCTGGACCCGGGGGATATACGACCAGATCGGCGACCTCTTGGCCGCCTTGCTGACGCACGGCGCAGGTGGCGACCCCATGCTCGAGGAGTTCCTCGTGACGATCGACCGAGAGCGGCGGACCGGCAACGAGCACAGCATCCCCACCGCGCTGCGCAAGAACTTGGGCGCGCACGTTTCGCAGGTAGTGGACACGGTGTGGCTTCTGACCGCGCCGGAGGTCCACCAACGCCTGTGCCGGCAGGCTGGCTGGACACCCGCCGCCTACGAGCGATGGCTCGCCGCCCAACTCGAGCGAGCCATCACCGAACCCCCATGACATAAGCCAACGCTTCACAAGCAGCGCTCGATGACCACATGGCGACGCGGCCACAGACCTTCGCTCATCCCGCGACCGGCGCGATCGACGTTGCCGAAGATCAGATGCACTCCGTGCATGGTCATTTGCTTCTTACGCAGTCATACCACCGCGTCGGACGCTTGTGCGCGCTTCCACAAGACGCTGACGAGCAGTCGATGATGCTTGCTGAGTTGGATTCAGACCCATCCGGTCTGCGCCTGTTCGCTGGTCACGCAGAAGACGTTTCCCTCGGGGTCCTCCAACACCGACCAGGTGTCGGGATCGTCGAGCGTGTCCGGGACCTGGCAAACCTCGACAAGGTGCGCATCCAGTGCTGCGAGCCGGTTGACTTCATCGGACATTGCTCCGGGCGTCACCAGGTCGACGTGCCAGCGGTTCTCACCCACACCCGGCTCCGGGACCCTCATGAAGTACATGGGGAGGGCAACGCCCGCGGGATCGCTCACGAGGAATCTGAGTCGGCGCGCAGCACCTCGTCGCCGGAGCAGCCCGCAGGATGACTCGCGCTCCCCCCGGCGTTGGCTCAGACCGGTCGGAGCGGGTGGATGGTGATGTCGCCGACTATGTGACCTTCTGACGCCGCGATCGCAATCGCGATGTCCTCGCTCTGCATGTGGGCGTCGTGGTCGTCCTGGCTCTCCCAGGTCTCGACGGTCACGAAGGTTCCAGGTGCGGCTGAGGACTCGTACAGCTTGAACTCGGCGCAACCACGATGGCTCTGGCTGGCCGCGGCGAGCCTGGCGAGAGCCTCGCGGATGATCTTGTTGGACCCGGGCTTGGTGGTGAGCTGGGCGACCACGCGCAACTGGGGCATCGGGCACTCCTTCGAGGCAGGGATGCAGTCCTCACCCACGTTAACGGCGATCCTCACGCGCGGCTAGGAGGTGGCTCTTCACGTTCCAAGGCGCGCTCGGGCTGAGCCGCCTACGCCCGTCAAGGTGCGTAGAACTACCTGAGCATGTTTGTTCCGGGGCTTGAGGGCATCCCCCTGATGGGGTTGACGGGCTTGGTGTCCCAGACCACTCATCAGGAGGATGCCATGTCCAACAGTAGTCGTCGGCTCTCACGTGGAGACCGGCGTCGCGACGACAGGCTCGCGGCACTGCGCGCGGTCATCACCCCTCAGACTGCGGTGCTCGCGTCTGGTCTCGCGCTGACAAGCAGGTGTGCGCGCTGACCGATCAGGACTCCGGCGTGTTGGCCCGCCGCACGGTGAAGGCCAAGGCGTGGCCGCTGGCCGAGGCGGTCGAGGGGGGATGACAAAGGCTGCTGGGGCGGGGTTCTCCTCGGTCGTGGTCGCCTGCGAGCCGACCGGGCACTGCTGGCGGGTCCTGGACCAGATCGCCGAGCAGGCGGGCGCGGGGCTGGTCTGCGCCCAGCCGCTCCTGGTGCACCGGGCCCGCGGCGATCGGTGCTTGGCCGCGAGCGGTTGGATCAGGATGGGTCGTCGACGCGGATCGACGGCACTGCGGTCGCCGCGGTTTCACTAGTCTGGGTTGGCGGTCAGCTCCTTGCGCAGTCGCGCGTTCGCGACGCGCAGTCGCATCACCTGGGTCTCCAACGCCAGGACGTGCCCGATGCCGGCCAGGTTGAGACCTTCGGCCGGAGCTCTCGGACCCGGGTTAGTCGATCGAGATCATCGGGGCTACAGAGCCTGGTGCCTCCACTCGTGCGGTGGGCTCGATCAGTCCCACAGGAACGCCAGGGCAGAACCGACGGCAGACTCTGAGCCCGTCGATCTCGGCCACGTCTACGCAATGGTGCTGCGAGTCGCGAACGCGGCGGTACTCCCCGTTGCATCGGCCCGCACTCGCTGCGCCATGCAGGCATCACCAACGCCCTGGACGCTGGTGTGCCTCTTCGCGACGCCCAAAATTCTCACCCGACATGCCGACCCGCGAGCGACCGAACACTACGACCGCGCCCGAGGAAACCTCGATCGCCACGACGTCCACTTCCTCACCGCCTACGTCGCCGGCGTCTCATCAGTGCAAGCGACACTCGAGCGCGGCGCATCTGCGTCGATTCCACCTAGATAGACGCGCCGCCCCGTAACAGCCCCTCAACCGGGGGGGAGTCACCGTGCGGGTCTATCCGACGTCTCGCCCACGGTTCCCTGCGAACGTCTGTCTCGCTGAGGGTTCTTCCTTCGGGGCGGGAATGGACTGGGATCTGAATGCGCACGTCGGTTCCGATCCTGAGGGGTCAGGTGTTGCTCGATCCTGGGTGGACCAACGCCCCTCAGAGCATGGAGCCGAGGTTGGACCCGACGGTGGGATAGGCCGCGGTCGCGGACTTGAGTTGGCGGGTGGTGAGGCCGAACTTGATGGCCAGGCCAAAGGAGTTGATCAGTTCACCGTACTCGGGTCCGAGGAGGTGGGCGCCGACGATCTTGTCGCTCTCCTGGTCGATGAGGATCTTGGCGGCCGCGGTGGTCTCGCCGATGCGGTAGCTGGAGTACCAACCGCTGGTGTCGGAGTATCGGACGGCGAGGTTGATCCCGGCCTCGCGGGCTTCGGACTCCAGCATGCCTACGCGGGCCAGCTCGGGGATGGTGAAGACCGCAGTGGGGATGCCGGCGTAGTCCGGTGCGGTGGTGGTTCCCTTGATCATGTTGGAGGCGGCGACCTTGGCTTCTGAGACCGCGACCGGGGTCAGCGGCATTCCGGCGGTGTCGGCGGAGTCTCCAGCGGCCCAGATTGCCGGGCTGGTCGTGCTCTGCAGGTGGTCAGCGACCTGGATGCCGTGCTCGCCCCACTCGACGCCAGCGGCGTCGAGGCCCAGCTCGTGCAGGGCTGCGACGCGTCCCGTGCCGTGGACCACGAGGTCGGTCTCGATCG
>JBKJON010000257.1:0-3375 GCA_046595715.1 Marmoricola sp. | reverse complement strand
TCCTTGGCCTCGGAGACGACGGCGTCGCCGCTCGTCGCCCCCACGGTGGTGCCGGAGGCGCTGCTCAGCGCGGAGGCGAAGTTGGCGGAGCCAACGCTGGTCGGCGTGAGCAGCGCGAGCTGGGACTGGAGCTCCTGGATCCGTCCGGCGATGGCGCTGACCGTCATGCCCCCACCTCGCGGACGTGCCGGCGCTGCCACAGCTGCGTGGCGATGTCGTCGAGCTCCTTGGCCTCGGCCCTCGCGGCCTCGGCGCGGGCCTCCTCGAGGCGCCGCTCCTGCAGCATCTCGATGGCCCGGAGCCGGCTCTTGTCGCTCTGCCAGTGGGCAAGCGCCGAGTGGGCGAGGTTCTGGGTGGACTCAAGGACGAGCTGGGCAGCCGTCGTGGCCTGCTCCACCGCGAGCAGCGTCGTGCGGGCGGCGACGAAGCTGCCGACGGGCCCGATCGTCGCGATCGGGCGGTCGCGCTGCGTCTCGAGCCTGGTGACCCGGTCCTGCGCGTCCGCGACCTCGCGGACGGCGAACTGGAGTCCGGTCAGACTGTCGCGCTCGCGGACACGGCGGACCCGTGCCACGGCGTCGAGCGACTCGGCCTTGGGCCTGCTCATCGGTTCACCAATCGGTTCAGGAGGTTCCAGGTCTGCGGGGTGTCGGTGGGGTCGTCCATCGACTGGCGCAGGAACTGCTCGATCTCGGGCATCAGGGCGAGGGCGGCGTCGGCGTCGGCGTCCGCACCGTAGGAGTAGGCGCCGATCTCGACGAGCTCGCGCACGTTGCGGTGGGCGGCCAGCAGCCGGCGCAACCGGATGGCGTCGGCCTGCTGGCCGCGGTCGGTCACGGCGTTGGTCACACGGGAGATGGACTCCAGCACGTCGATGGCGGGGAAGTGGCCCGAGGTGGCGAGCCGGCGCGACAGCACGATGTGGCCGTCCAGGATGGAGCGGGCGGTGTCCCCGATCGGGTCCTGCATGTCGTCACCCTCGACGAGCACGGTGTAGAGCCCCGTGATGCTGCCGGACGCGCTGGTGCCGGCACGCTCGAGCAGCTGAGGCATCAGGGTGAACACGCTGGGCGGGTAGCCGCGCGTCGCGGGCGGCTCGCCGGCGGAGAGACCGATCTCGCGCTGGGCCATCGCGACGCGGGTCAGGCTGTCCATCATCAGGACGACGTGACGTCCGCTGTCGCGGAAGAACTCGGCGATCCGGGTCGCGACGAAGGCGGACCGGAGGCGTTCGACGGGCGGGGCGTCCGAGGTCGCCACCACGACGACGGAGCGGGCGAGACCCTCGGGACCGAGGTCGTTCTCGATGAACTCCCGGACCTCACGGCCACGCTCGCCCACCAGGGCGATCACCGAGATCTCTGCGTCGGTGCCACGCGCGATCATGGACAGCAGGCTCGACTTGCCGACGCCGGAGCCGGCCATGATGCCGAGGCGTTGGCCCCGGCCGCAGGGGGTGAGGGAGTCGAGGGCGCGGACGCCGAGGCCGAGCTGCTGGTCGATGCGGGGGCGGGTCAGGGGGCCTGGGGCCGCATACTCCACCGCGACCTGGGGCAGGCCGGCGAGGGAGGGGCCACCGTCGATCGGACGACCGAGACCGTCGAGCACCCGGCCGCGCAGCTCCTCACCGACGTGGACGCGCAGCGGGCCGCCGGCAGTCCGAACGGCAGCCCCCGCGGTCAGGCCGGTCGTCGAGGCGAGCGGTAGGCAGACCAGCCCCGCGGGACCGCTCGCGACGACCTCTGCCAGGACGGGACGGGCACTCTCCACCTCGAGCAGGTCGCCGACGGCGGCCTCGAGCCCGGTGACGCGCAGCTGCAGGCCGAGCAGCTCCGCCACGCGGCCGAGGCGGGCCGGACGCGCGGCCACGAGGGCCCGCTCCAGCGTCGTGGTGTCGAGCGAGTTCGTCCCGGCACGCATGAGGGCGTTCATGCCAGTGCCTCACGGACGCGGGCCAGGGCCTGCTCGATGCGCAGGTCGAGCACGTGGTCGTCGAGCTCGACGAGGGCGTCGGCGGGGTTCATGGCTGCGTCGGCGATGACGCTGACTCCGGCGGGAAGCTCGGCGACGGCGGCGCTGCGGGCGACGCCGGGGTGCACACGCACCACGGCGACGGGGCCCTCGGGCAGCACGCCCAGCACGCGGCGTACGACGTCCTCGGGGGTCTGGCTCGTTGCCTGGTGGCCGACGATCTCGGCGGTGACCGCCCAGGCGAGCTCGACCGCCTGGTCCTGCAGGCGCTCGCACACGGTGGAGGTGAGCGACGCGAGGGTGCGGGCGGCCTGGTGCAGGGCCGTCACGGCCGCCACATGCTCGGCTTCGCGGCGGGTCTCGTTGCGGGCCAGGGTCTCCCTGGCCTCGGTGCGGGCCTGGGCCGCGGCGGCCTCGGCCTCCCGGACCCCCTTCACCCAGCCCAGGGCGTATCCCTGCGCCTGCGCAGCGGCGCGGGTCCTGTCGGCCAGCGTGTCCAGGATGTCCTCGGTCACGCCGTCGCCCATGACGCCGCTGGTGCCCAGACGGGTCCAGACGCCCGAGCGCAGGTCCGGGGTCAGCAGGGGAGTGGCCAGCCCGGCGTGCTCGCCGCGGATGATGAGGTCCTCAGACAACGAAGTCATCGTCGTTCCCCCGTCGCACCATGATCTGGCCCTGCTCCTCGAGCTCGCGGATCGAGCGGATGATGGACTGCTGGGCCTCCTCGACCTGGACCATGCGGACCGCGCCGAGGATCTCGACCTCCTCGAGGAGGTTCTCGGCGGCCCGCTCGGACAGGTTCGAGGTGATCTTCTGCCGGACCGGCTCGGCCACGCCCTTCAGGGCGAGGGCGAGCTCGTTGGTGTCGATCTGGCGCAGGACCAGCTGCACCGAGCGGTCGTCGAGGTTGACGATGTCCTCGAACATGAACATCCGGCTCCGGACCTCCTCGGCCAGGGCGGAGTCGAGGGCCTCGAGCCCCTCGATGATCTGGCGCTCGGTCGACCGGTCGGAGCGGTTGATGATGTTGACCAACGGGTCGACGCCACCGACCCGCGACAGCTCGGTCGGCTGCAGCATCGTGGACAGCTTGCGCTCGAGGGTGCTCTCGACGGCCTTCACGATCTCGGGGGAGGTGCGGTCCATCACGGCGATCCGGTGGGCGACCTGCGCCTGCTGCTCCGAAGGCAGGCCGGCCAGCAGCATGGAGGCCTTGTCGGCGTTCATGTGGGCCAGCACCAGCGCGATCACCTGGGGGTGCTCGTCGGCGATGAAGGACCGCAGCTGGGCGGGGTCGGCACGGTCCAGGAACTGGAACGGAAGCTGGATCGCGGCCGCGTTGAGACGGCCCACGATCTCCGCGGCCCGATCGCTGCCGAGCGACTGCTCGAGCAGCTGCTGGGC
>JBKJON010000138.1:0-16183 GCA_046595715.1 Marmoricola sp. | reverse complement strand
ATCGGCTGGAAACGGCGCTCGAGGGCGGCGTCCTTCTCGAGGTGCTTGCGGTACTCGTCGAGAGTGGTCGCACCGATCGTCTGCAGCTCACCGCGGGCCAGCATCGGCTTCAGGATGCTGGCAGCGTCGATCGCGCCCTCGGCAGCGCCGGCACCGACGAGGCCCTGGTCGCAGCGGCGACGCTGGCTGACCGCTACATCTCCGACCGGTTCCTGCCCGACAAGGCGATCGACCTGATCGACGAGGCCGGGTCGCGGCTGCGCATCCGCCGGATGACCGCTCCGCCGGACCTGCGTGAGTTCGACGAGAAGATCGCCGACGTACGCCGCCGCAAGGAGGGTGCGATCGACGGGCAGGACTTCGAGGCCGCCGCGCGTCTGCGCGACGAGGAGAAGCAGCTGATCCTGGCCAAGGGCGAGCGCGAGAAGCAGTGGCGCGCCGGCGACATGGACGTCGTGGCCGAGGTCGATGAGGAGCTCATCGCCGAAGTGCTTGCCGTGGCGACCGGGATCCCGATCGTCAAGCTCTCCGAGGCGGAGTCGACTCGCCTGCTCAAGATGGAGGACGAGCTGCACAAGCGGGTCATCGGCCAGGAGGAGGCCGTCAAGGCCCTCAGTCGTGCCATCCGCCGCACCCGTGCGGGGCTCAAGGACCCCAAGCGCCCCGGAGGCTCGTTCATCTTCGCCGGCCCCTCGGGTGTCGGTAAGACCTGGCTGTCCAAGACGCTCGCGGAGTTCCTCTTCGGCGACGAGGACGCACTCATCCAGCTCGACATGTCGGAGTTCAGCGAGAAGCACACCGTCTCGCGCCTGTTCGGTTCCCCTCCCGGCTACGTCGGCTACGAAGAGGGCGGCCAGCTGACCGAGAAGGTCCGCCGCAAGCCCTTCTCCGTGGTCCTCTTCGACGAGGTCGAGAAGGCGCACCCCGACATCTTCAACAGCCTGTTGCAGATCCTGGAGGAAGGTCGCCTGACCGACAGCCAGGGCCGGGTGATCGACTTCAAGAACACCGTCATCATCATGACCACCAACCTCGGCACCCGCGACATCTCCAAGGGCGTCAGCCTCGGCTTCAACCAGCAGGGCGACGCAGGCACCTACGACCGGATGAAGAACAAGGTCACCGAGGAGCTGAAGCAGCACTTCCGGCCCGAGTTCCTCAACCGTGTCGACGAGATCATCGTGTTCCCGCCGCTGACCCAGGACCAGATCGTGCACATGGTCGACAACATGATCGCCGGCGTCGAGCTGCGCATGAAGGACCGCGACATGTCCCTCGAGCTGACCCAGTCGGCCAAGGACCTGCTCGCGACGCGCGGCTTCGACCCCGTGCTCGGCGCGCGACCGCTGCGTCGCACGATCCAGCGTGAGATCGAGGACGTGCTCGCCGAGAAGATGCTCTTCGGTGAGGTCGGACCCGGCCAGATCGTTCTCGTGGACGTCGAGGGTGAGGGCACCGAGGCCGTGTTCACGTTCGAGGGCAACGTCAAGGGCGAGCTGCCCGACTCGTTGTCGCTCGAGGTCGAGGTCGTCGGTGGTCCCGACGACAGCGAGGGCCCGGTCGACATCACCAAGGCCGACTGACCCCGATCCCGCTCCCACGCTGAGGCGTCGCAGATTTACCTTCTGCGGCGCCTCAGCGCTGTTCCCGAGGGAAACCTGCGACGCCTCACCATGTTTTCGGGGTAAATCTGCGACGCCTCGGTGAGTTTTGTTGGGGGGGCGGGTCAGTGGGGGAGGGAGAACCGGTCCTCGTCGTTAGTTCCGTCTTTCCCGTCAGGCCCGTCAGGTCCGGCGGCCCGGACGACGAGACCATCGTCCAGCAGGCTCTGCAGGGCGCGCTCGCGCTGGGTGGTCTCCGCCCAGACGGCGTCCAGTCGTGATCTGGCCACGGTGCCGTCGGTGTCCCGGAGGACGGCCATCAGTCGTCCGCGGACCTGGCGGTCGGTGCCGGCCCAGGCCTGGCCGCGCCGCGGTGGTCCGTCGTACGCCGGGTGGCCGGCGATGTGCCACGAGCACTGGTCGCTGAGGGGACAGGCCCCGCACCGGGGAGCGGCCGCCGTACAGACCAGCGCGCCGAGCTCCATCACTGCCACCGCCCAGGTGGCCGGCTGTTCCTCGGGGACGATCGCCTCGGCCAGCGCCCGCTCGGCCTTGTTCACCGCGGTGGCGGGGAACTCCACCCCGCTGACCGCCCGGGCGAGGACCCGGCGGACGTTGGTGTCCAGCACCGCGTGGCGGCCGCCGAACGCGAACGACGCGATGGCGCTGGCGGTGTAGTCACCGACCCCCGGCAGGGCGATCAGGTCGTCATAGCCGGCCGGCACCTCGCCGTCGTGGCGCTCCACGATGGCCGACGCGGCGGCGTGCAGCCTGAGCGCCCGACGCGGGTAGCCCAGCCGCCCCCAGGCGCGCACGGCCTCACCGCTCGGAGCGTGGGCCAGTGCGGCCGGGCTGGGCCAGGTCGCCAGCCAGCTCTCGAAGACGGGCAGCACCCGGGCGACGGGGGTCTGTTGGAGCATGAACTCCGAGACCATCACCGCCCACGGGGTGGTGCCGGGACCACGCCAGGGAAGCTCGCGGGCATGGTCGGCGTACCAGTCGAGGACCGGGTCGTGGAGTTCGTTCATCGCGAGCCCATCGTGCCCGCCGGTCGCCGGATGTCCAACCAGGACGGCGTTCTCGACGTCAAGCAGGGGGTGGCTCGGCGTTGCAACCGGGATCCGGGCCGGAGCCTCACTACCGTGGCGCGCATGGGCTCGGTGAGGCACAAGCGTGGACGGCTGCCCAGCCGCGTCTACTGGGTGCGTCGGGCTCTGGTCCTCGGCGTCGCTCTCCTGCTGGTCTTCGGCATCGGCAAGGTGCTGGGCGGGACCGGGTCGGACGATCCGGGTGTGACCCAGGCCAACGTCACCTCGGCCCGGCAGGCACCCGCCTCATCGGTGACGCTCGGTCCGGTGGCACCCACCCGGAAGCTCGGTGCCAAGGCCAAGCCCCCGCTCCTCCCGGCCAGCGGTGACTGCCTCGACGACGAGCTCAGGGTGCTCCCCTCCGTGGCCGTGGCCCACGCCGGCAAGCCGATCACCATCAAGCTGGCGCTCCAGGGCAACCAGCCCGCCTGCAACTTCAAGGTCTCCGCGGAGAGCCTGGTCGTCAAGATCGCCTCCGGAGCTGACCGCATCTGGAGCAGCCAGGACTGCGCGAGGTCCATCCCGATGACCCAGGTCGTGGTCCGCAGCGGCCAGCCCGTCGAGGTCCCGGTGACCTGGAGCGGTCGCCGCTCCGACGAGGGCTGCACGTCCCAGCCGGACTGGGCGCTGCCCGGCTTCTACCACGTGTACGCCGCCGCCCGGGGCTCCGCGGCCTCCGACGTCCAGTTCGAGGTCACCAAGCCCCCCACGGTGATCCGCACCCGCACCCCGAAGCCCAAGCCGAGCGCCTCCGCCACGCCGGAGCAGCGCCCGTCAGCCGCGCTCACGCCAACCGGCAAGGCCAGCCCCAAGGCGAACGGCAAGACCACTCCCAAGGCCAGCCCCAAGCCCAACCCCTGAGCCCGACCGGTGAGCGCCGAAGGTGGGCTCAGACGTAGCGCTCGAGGATGCTGGACTCAGCGAGCCGGGACAGCCCCTCGCGCACGCTGCGCGCCCGGAGCTCACCGACCCCCTCGACCATCTGCAGGTCCTCGACACTCGCCGAGAGCAGCTTCTGCAGGGTCTCGAAGTGCTCCACGAGCCGGTCCACCACGGCAGTGGGAAGGCGGGGGACCTTCGCGAGCAGGCGGTGGCCACGCGGGGTGACGGCACCGTCGAGGTGCTCGCCCTGGCCCAGCCCGAGGGCCTTGGCCACCGCGGCGATGTCGACCAGCTCGGTGGGGGACAGGCCCTCGAGCTCGGCCAGGATCTCCTGCGCCGGTTGGGTACGCCGGCCACCGGCCTGGTAGTCGCGCACGACCAGCCCGCGCTCGGCCTCGACCCCGGTGACGAGCTCCTCGAGCTGGAGGGACAGCAGTCGGCCGTCGGTGCCGAGCTCGTTGACGTAGTCGTCGATCTCCCGGGCGATCCGGCTGACCATCTCCAGCCGCTGGGCGACCACGGCGACGTCACGGACGGTGACGAGGTCCTCGATCTCGAGGGCGGAGAGCGTGCTGGAGACCTCGTCCAGCCGTACCTTGTAGCGCTCCAGCGTGGCCAGGGCCTGGTTGGCACGGGCGAGGATGCTGCCCGAGTCCTCGAGGACGTAGCGGATGGCGCCCACGTAGACCGCGATGATCTGCATCGACTGGGACACCGAGATCACCGGGGCGCCGGTCTGCTTGGCCACCCGGTCGGCGGTGCGGTGACGGGTGCCGGTCTCCTCCGAGGGGATGGTGTGGTCGGGCATGAGGTGGACGTTGGCGCGGTAGATGCGCGAGATGTCGCGGTCCAGCACGATGGCGCCGTCCATCTTGGCCAGCTCGCGCAGGGCGGTCGGTGCGAAGGGGACGTCGAGGTTGAAGCCGCCGGTGACGATGCCCTCGACGTCCTTCTCGTGGCCCACCACGATCAGGGCGCCGGTGCGGCCGCGCAGGATCCGCTCGAGCCCGTCGCGGAAGGAGGTGCCCGGCGCGATCCGGGCCAGGGTCTCGCGCAGACGCGCCGCGTCGTCGAGACGTTCAGGGGAAGCCACCCGGGGAGTCTATGTGAGCAGAGCGGCGACCTAGGGCAGCTGTCGGCGGGAGCCCTCGCCACGCGCGTCGTCACCGGCGTCCATCCCCAGCAGGGTCAGTGCCCGCGCGATGTTGTCCACGTCCACGACGCGCATGCCGTCCAGGACCCGGCTGGTCCCGGCCGTGTCGGAGGAGAGGGCCGGCACGATGGCCGCCCGGAAGCCCATGCGCCCGGCCTCGGCCAGCCGCACGCCGACGTCGCGGACACGACGGAGCTCACCTGAGAGCCCGAGCTCGCCGATCGCGGCGACGTTGCGCCCCAGCGCCTTGCCACGCCAGGCCGAGGTGATGGCCAGCGCGATGGCCAGGTCGTTGCTGGGCTCGGTCAGCCGCGCCCCGCCCACGCTGGAGACGAACACGTCGTGGTGGTGGAGCCGGACCCCGGCGTGTTGCTGCAGGACGGCCAGGATCATCGCGACCCGGGAGGAGTCGACACCCGAGGTGGTGCGGCGCGGACGCTCGCTGGTGGTGCCGGTGACCAGCGCCTGCACCTCGCTGAGCAGGGGGCGCCGCCCCTCCAGGGCCACGGCCACGCAGGTGCCGGGCACCGGGCCTCGCATGGCGTCGAGGAAGAGCCCGGTGGGGTCGGTGATGGCCACGATGCCCTCGGCGGAGAGGTCGAAGCAGCCGACCTCGTCGACCGGGCCGAACCGGTTCTTCACCGCGCGGACCATCCGGAGCCGGGAGGTGCGCTCGCCCTCGAAGTGGAGCACCACGTCGACAAGGTGCTCCAGGACGCGGGGGCCGGCGATCGAGCCGTCCTTGGTGACGTGGCCGATGATCACCAGTGTGATGTTGCGGAGCTTGGCCATCCGGATCAGCGCCGCTGAGACCTCCTTGACCTGCGTGACGCCGCCGGGGACCCCGTCGATGTCGTTGGCGCTGATCGTCTGCACCGAGTCGACCACCAGCAGGGTCGGCTTGACCTGCTCCACGTGGCCCAGCACGGCCCCGAGATCGGTCTCGGCCGCCAGGTAGAGCTCGTCCTGGATCGCCCCGGTGCGGTCCCCCCGCATCCGCACCTGGGCGGCCGACTCCTCACCGGTGACGTAGAGGACCCGGTGGCGCTGGCGGGCCATCTGCGAGGCCACCTCGAGGAGGAGCGTCGACTTCCCGACGCCCGGCTCACCCGCGAGCAGGATCGCGGCGCCCGGCACCAGTCCGCCGCCGAGGACCCGGTCGAGCTCGGGAACACCGCTGGTGCGCGACATCGAGTCCTCGATGGGCACCTCGCCGATCGGTCGCGCGGGTGCGGTCACCGGACCGGCCTGGACCCGGCTCTTGGGCGCCGACCTCTCCACGACCGTCCCCCAGGCCTGGCACTCACCGCAGCGGCCGACCCACTTCATGGCCTCCCAGCCGCACTCGTTGCAGAGGTAGGTCGCGCGAGGGGGTTTCGCCGGGCTGCGGCTGGAGTTCTGTGCCATGGACCGAACGCTAGGTGAGTGCACCGACAGATCCTGGGTACGACGTGCTCGAACAGGTGTTCGCGTCGGATGTCGGCGAGTTCGTCCTCTACGATTGGAACGATCCAGAGGTCGTGCGAAGAGCGCCATCAGCGACGAGTCCGGGGGAAGAGAGCCATGAGCCAGCACGGCAGTCGGCCCGACGTGCCGCGGGGTCGTCAGCAGGCGCCGCCGACCCTGGCCACGGTGGCAGAAGAGGCCGGCGTCTCGCGCCAGACGGTGTCCAACGCGCTCAACAACCCGGACCTGCTGCGGCCCGAGACCCTCGAGCGGGTGCAGTCGGTGATCGGGCGGCTCGGCTACTCACCCAACCGTGCCGCCCGCCAGCTGCGCAGCGGCGCCTCGCACCTGATCGGCCTGCGCTTCGAGCCGGCGCAGGAGGGCACCACCAACGCGCTGATGGACCGCTTCCTGCACAGCCTCGTCGAGACCGCCTCCCGCACGGGCCACCACGTGCTGCTGTTCTCCGGTGATCCCGAGGACCCGCTGGACGGCTACGACGACCTGCTGCGGTCGACGGCGGTGGACGCGTTCGTCGTCACCGACACCTACGCCGGGACGCCGCAGTCGGGCTTCCTGCAGGACCGCGGCGCGCCGTTCGTCACCTTCGGCCGGCCCTGGGACGAGCCGGAGGCCGACCACGCCTGGATCGACGTCGACGGCGCCTACGGCGCCCGCCTCGCGACCGAGCACCTCCTCGCGCAGGGTCACCGCCGGATCGCCTGGCTCGGGTGGGAGAAGAGCTCCCGCATCGGGCAGGACCGCCGCAGCGGCTGGGAGCGCGCGATGCAGGCTACCGGGGAGTCGACGACGGGGCTCGGCGTGCGCATCACCGACAACGTCGACGCCGCCCGGATGGCCACCCACGCGCTGATGGAGGACCCCTCGATCACCGGTTTCGTCTGTGCCAGCGACACGCTGGGCATCGGGGTGCTGCACGCCTGTGCCGAGCGCCGGCTACTGCCAGGTGACGAGATCGGCGTGGTCGGGTTCGACGACTCGCTGGCCTCGCAGGTGACCTGGCCCGGCCTGACCTCGGTGCGCCAGCCGCTCGAGCAGGTGGCCGTCGAGGTCGTGCGGATCCTGCACACCGTGCTGGCCCACCAGCCGCTCGAGGAGCGGGGCCGGATGCTCAAGCCCGCCCTCGTCGTACGCCGCTCCAGCACCCGCAGCTGATCACCGGCTCAGTAGGCGCGGGTCCAGACGTTGACCGCGTAGTCCACCTCGGTGCCCTGGTGTCCGGCCAGGATCTCCTCGGCGATCCCGGCCGCGAACTCGATGCCCACGACGGCCTCGAGGTCCTCGCGCGAGTCGAAGGTCCACGACATGTCGACGCAATGCCGGTCCCAGCCCTGGTCGTCCCAGAACCGTGCCGTCTCGACGAAGTCGACCTGCGGGTAGCCGCGCCGGAACCACGCACCGAAGGTCGAGCGGGCCGGGTCGTTGTCGATCACGAAGGCGCGGCCTCCGGGTCGGACCACCCGCGCGAGCTCCCAGAGACCCGGCTCGCACCCCGGCCCGAAGAAGTAGGCCCAGCGCGCGTGCACCACGTCGACCGAGTCGGCTGCGAGCGGCATCGAGCCGGCCGAGCCGTGCACGACCGAGGCGTTGGCCAGGCGGCGTACGCGTCGGCGCGCGATCGCGGCCAGGTCTCCGTGGGGTTCGAGGCCGGTCACCGAACGGGCGGTTCCGGCGAACAGGGGGAGGTGGAACCCGGTCCCGCAGCCGACGTCGAGCAGGTCACGCTCCGCCCACGGGGCCAGCGACTGCATCAACGCCGTGATCGCGCCGGCGCGGTCGACGGCGCGGTTCTCGATCTCGTAGATCTCCGGGTGGTGCCAGATGTTCGGGCTCGGGACGGCTCCCGGAGCGAGCTCCGGATCTCGACTGACCACTCGCCGCGATCTCGCTCGACCCTCGAGGCTCAGATGCGGACGAGCCCGTTGGGCGTCTGGAACTGCGCGGCGACGATGCCGGGTGTGCCGTGCGGGGCGACCCACTCGACCTTGACGTCCTCGAGGGGCTGGTCGACCGACTGACCCAGCCAGTCCGAGACGCGTGCCGGGTCGCCGGCGATCTCGAGGGCCTCGAGCGAGACTGCGCCGGTCGCACCCGCGCTGGGGTGGTTGCCGGGCTCGATGTTCCACTCGATGAAGAACGGGAGCTGCGGGTCGGCCTGCAGGCCCTTGACGCCGAGCTGCCTCCAGAGGAGCTCGGTGCCGTCGGGGCGGTGCCGGTTGCCCTTGACGGACTCACGTCCGAGACGGGTCTCGAGGGGCGCGATGTCGTCGACGGCGACGACCCAGCCGAGCCAGCCACCGCCGAGCTCGGAGCGGGCGCGCACGGCCTGGCCGAACGGTGCCTTGTCGGAGGCGGGGTGGTCGAGGACCTCGACGACCTCGAAGTAGACGCCGTGGGTGAGGGGCAGGATCGAGTTGCGGGTGCCGAACCGGGGGTGGATGCCGCCGCCGGAGAAGTCCTCACCGAGCAGTGCCGAGAGGCGCTCTGTCGTGCCCGCGAGTCCCCCGGGACCAGCCGCGAAGACGATGTGATCGAGACGCATAGTTGATTCTCACCCGGACCGCATATCTGTCGAACACCGGGGTAGGCCGCGCTAACCACAGGGTGTGGGCGAAGCGGGGTGCAGCGCGAGCAGTGACCTGGAGCGCAGGTGGGCCTCGCACCGGCCGGCGAGCACGTCGTAGGCGGCCTGTCCCATCATCGTGACCAGCTCCATCGCGCTCGAGACGTAGACCGGCTCCAGGCCGACGTGGGCCTCGGTGTTGCCCGAGCAGTACCAGTCGAGGTCGTGGCCTCCTGGACCCCAGCCGCGACGGTCGTACTCCCCGATGCTGATCTCCAGGTAGGTCGTCTCGTCGTGCCGCTCGACGTTGCGGAACGTACGACGCAGCGGGAGCTGCCAGCAGACGTCGGGCTTGGTCTCCACGAAGTGGACGTCCGCCTCGAGGGCCTGCGCGTGCAGCGCACAGCCGTAGCCGCCCTCGAAGTCGCGGGAGTTGTGGAAGATGCACGCACCGCCGGAGACCCGGGTCTTGCGGTCGCCCTCGTCGTCGGTCTCGACCCAGCCCGACCGCTTGACCTCACCGCGCTTGTTGAGCGCCTCGGACCGTCGCTGCCAGGTGGCGTCGTCGAGCCGGTCGACCCACGCGGAGACCCGCTTCTCGTCGGCCTTGTCGGAGAAGTGCGCGCCGAGGGTGCAGCAGCCGGCGTCGGGCGCCTCGGCATAGATGCCCGGGCAGCCGTTGCCGAAGATGCAGGTCCAGCTGGAGGTCAGCCAGGTGAGGTCGCAGCGGAAGACCTGTTCGGCATCGGTCGGGTCCTGGAACTCGATCCAGGCGCGGGGAAAGACGAGATCCACCTCGGGCATGGGCACCAGCGTATGTGGGCGTCGAGCAGAACACTCAGGGCCGGCGCGGGTAGCCTCCACTCATGCGCCTCGGTGTACTCGACATCGGCTCCAACACGGGTCATCTGCTCGTCGTCGACGCCTACCGTGGGGCCGCCCCGATGCCGGCGTCGTCCTACAAGGAGCCGCTGCGTCTGGCCGAGCACCTCGAGGAGGACGGCACGGTCAGCCAGGTCGGGGTCGACGCGCTGACCGAGTTCGTCGGCCACGCCCTCGAGCTCGCCGAGGACAAGGGGTGCGAGGAGGTCTTCTCCTTCGCCACCTCCGCCGTGCGCGACGCCGGCAACAGCGACGAGGTCCTGGCCCACGTCCACGACCGCACGGGCGTGCAGCTCAAGGTGCTGCCCGGTGAGGACGAGGCGCGGCTGACCTTCCTCGCCGTACGCCGCTGGTTCGGGTGGTCATCGGGTCGTCTGGCCGTCTTCGACATCGGCGGCGGCTCGCTCGAGGTCGCCGGCGGTGACGACGAGGCACCTGACGTGGCCTGGTCGCTGCCGCTCGGTGCCGGCCGGCTCACCCGCGAGCACTTCGACGACGGCCCGCCCACGGACAAGGCACTGCGCACGCTGCGCAAGCAGATCCGCACCGATATCGCGCACGACGCCGGCACCCTGCTGCGAGGTGGTGCCCCGAACCACGCGGTGGCGACCTCGAAGACCTTCCGTTCGTTGGCGCGCATCTGCGGGGCCCCGGCCTCCAGCGAGGGTCCGCTCGTCCGCCGCATCCTCCCGGCCGCGGACCTCGACGAGTGGATCCCCAAGCTGCTCGCGATGGACAACGACGAGATCGCCGACCTCCCGGGCGTCTCCGGAAACCGCTCGCACCAGGTGGTCGCCGGAGCGCTCGTCGCCTCCGCGGTGATGGACATCTTCGACCTCCCCGAGCTCGAGATCTGCCCGTGGGCCCTGCGCGAGGGCGTGATCCTGGACCGACTCGACCAGCTCAGCGCGCTCGGCTGAGGCGGCCGGGATGCCCCCGCTCTTCGCCCTCTCGACCGCCTCGGTCTACCCCGAGACCACCACCCACGCCTTCGAGTACGCCGAGAAGCTCGGCTACGACGCCATCGAGGTGATGGTCGGCATCGACCTGGTCAGCCAGAGCGTCGAGAAGGTGCTGGCGCTGCGCGACTACCACCAGGTCCCCGTGTGCGCCATCCATGCGCCCTGCCTGCTGATCACGCAGCGGGTCTGGGGGACCGACCCGTGGGGCAAGCTCGAGCGGAGCGCCGAGATGGCCGCCACGCTCGACGCCGACGTGGTCGTCGTACACCCCCCGTTCCGCTGGCAGCGTGACTACGCCACCGGCTTCGTGCAGGGGATCGCGGAGCTGGAGCGCCGCACCGGCATCGCGTTCGCCGTGGAGAACATGTACCCGTGGCGGGCCACGTCTCGACGGGAGATGAAGGTCTACCAGCCGGGGTGGGACCCGTCGGAGGAGTCCTACGCGAACACCACGATCGACCTCTCCCACGCGGCGACGGCCCACTCGGACCCGGTCGCGATGGCGGTGCGGCTGGGGGGTCGGCTGCGGCACGTGCACATGACCGACGGCAGCGGGTCGGCCAAGGACGAGCACCTCGTGCCGGGGCACGGCACCCAGCCGTGTGGTCCGTTCCTCGAGCTGCTGGCCAGCCGCGGTTTCGAGGGGCACATCGTGGCCGAGATCAACACCCGCAAGGCCGGCACCCGTGAGGCGCGCGAGGCCGACCTGCTCGAGTCCCTGGCCTTCAGCCGCCTGCACTTCGCCTCCGCCGTCACCTGAAGCAGCCACCTGAGCAGCCACGGTGACGGATCGCCTCGATGCCTGTGCGCGGCCAGACCGGTTCGTCCGGGTGCGAGACTTCCGGTTGTGAAGGAGCAGGCCAGCACCCGCGGACGCCGCCCCGGCGCACCAGACACCCGGTCCGAGATCCTGGCGTCGGCGCGCACGCTCTTCGCCGCGCGTGGCTTCGGGAGCACGTCGGTCCGTGCCGTCGCCGCCGACGCAGGCGTCGACCCCGCGCTGGTGCACCACTACTTCGGCACCAAGGACGACCTCTTCGTCGCCGCCCTGGAGATGCCGGTCGATCCGCGCGTCGTCCTGCGCCCGGTGCTCGAAGGGGGCCTCGACGGTGCGGCGGAACGGCTCCTTCGGGTGTTCCTCTCGGTGTGGGACGACGAGACCGCGAGGTTGCCCCTCCTCGGTCTCGTGCGCGGCGCGATCGAGCCGGCGGGTCGGCAGCTGCTGCGCGACGGGCTGCTCAACGTGGTGTTCGGTCCGGTCGGAGCGGCGCTCGGGGTCGACGAGCCGCAGCGCCGGGTCGCGCTGGTGGCGAGCCAGATGATCGGCCTGGTGATGCTGCGCTACGTCCTGGAGGTCGAACCACTGGCCTCGATGGACGCAGACGTGCTGGTGGCGACGTACGCCCCGACGCTGCAGCGCTACCTCGCCGACCCCCTTCCCTAGGGCCATCCCGGGTGCTCCTCCCCTTGACGGGGCCGATGTGCGCGCCCATAATTCATCACATGATGAAAAGTGTCGTGGAAGTGCGGGGGCTGGACGTCACCCGTGGTGGCGTCCAGGTCCTGCGCGGGCTCGACTTCGAGGTGGCCTCCGGTCAGGTGACCGGCCTCCTCGGCCCATCCGGCTGTGGCAAGAGCACCCTCATGCGGGCCCTGGTCGGGGTGCAGCGAATCACCTCCGGCGAGATCGAGGTCCTCGGGACGCGAGCCGGCGCAGAGGCCCTGCGCGACCAGATCGGCTACGTCACCCAGCAGCCGAGCGTGTACGACGACCTGACGGTCACCGAGAACCTCCGCTTCTTCGCCCGGATCCTCGGGGTCGGTGACGAGCGGGTCACCGAGTGCATCGCGACGGTGGCGCTCGGGGACCAGGCCACCCGCGTCGTCGGCCGGCTCTCCGGTGGTCAGCGCTCCCGGGTGTCCCTGGCGGTGGCGCTGCTCGGTGAACCGCGGCTCCTGGTCCTCGACGAGCCCACGGTCGGCCTGGACCCCGTGCTGCGGGCAGAGCTCTGGGAGACCTTCCACCGGTTGGCCGACGAGGGGGCCGCGGTGCTGGTCTCCAGCCACGTCATGGACGAGGCCTCCCGGTGCGACCGGCTGATGCTCATGCGTGAGGGCCGGCTGATCGCCGACGACACCCCGCCGGGACTCCTCGCACGCACCGGAGCCGCGGACATCGAGCACGCCTTCCTCGCGCTGGTCCACGACGCGGAGGCGGCATGAACACGCTGCTGACGCCGCGGGCGACGGGCGCGGTCACGTCCCGGGTGCTCACCCAGCTGCGTCGGGACCACCGGACCCTGGCCATGCTGCTGGTGTTGCCCTTCGCGCTGATGACGTTGCTGTGGTGGATGTACGACAGCCTGCCCGGTGACGGGTTCTCCGAGCTCGGACCGGCGCTGCTGGCGCTGATCCCCTTCATCATCATGTTCCTGGTCACCTCGGTGACCACGCTGCGTGAACGCACGTCCGGCACCCTCGAACGTCTCCTCGCGATGCCCATGGGAAAGCTCGACTTCCTGGTCGGCTACGCCCTCGCGTTCGGCCTGGTCGCGGCCGTGCAGTCGGCCCTCGCGGTCGGGGTGTGCGTGTGGCTGCTCGACCTGTCGGTCGTCGGAGCCGTGTGGATGCTGATGGTGGTCGCCGTCGTCGACGCCGTCCTGGGGACCGCCCTGGGGCTGTTCGTCTCGGCCTTCGCACGCACCGAGTTCCAGGCCGTGCAGTTCATGCCGATGCTGGTGATCCCGCAGATGCTGCTGTGCGGGCTGTTCGTCCCGCGCGACGGTCTCCCGCGAGTCCTCGAGGTGGTCTCCGACTTCCTGCCGCTGTCCTACGCCGTCGAGGCGATGCAGCAGGTCGCCTCCTCGACGGCGACCGGCGAGGTGTGGAAGGACATCGCGATCGTGGCGGCGTACGCCGTGGCCGGGCTCTCCCTCGGGGCGCTGACCCTCCGCCGCCAGTCGGACTGACACCCCCCCGAACCCGGTGAGGCGTCGCAGATTTACCTTCTCAGAGCGGTGAGGCGTCGCAGATTTCCCCCGAGCAGGTAAATCTGTGACGCCTCAGCGCGGGTTGAAGGTAAAACTGCGACGCCTCGGCGATTTCTTGCGGTGTGGGGGCGGCGGTAACGTGACCGCAAGTCGAACCCCCCGGAGGACCCCTTGTTGCGACACATCCTTCTGCTGCTGGCCCGGAGCCACCAGGTCAAGGACATCGTCACCCGCATGCCCGTCGGCAGCGGCATCGTCAACCGCTACGTCCCCGGTGAGGAGACGGCACAGGCGGTCGACGCCAGCCGGGTGCTGATCGAGGACGGGCTGCACGTCACCCTCGACTTCCTCGGCGAGGACACCCTCGACGAGGGGCAGGCCGAGGCCACGGTCGTCGCCTACCTCGACCTGCTCGACGGTCTCAGTCACGCCGGGCTCGCGCGCGACGCCGAGGTGAGCGTGAAGCTGTCGGCGATCGGTCAGGCGCTGCCCCAGATCGGACCGAAGCTGGCGACCGAGAACGCCCGACGGATCTGCCGGGCCGCCCGCAACGCCGGTACGACGGTGACCCTCGACATGGAGGACCACACCACCACCGACGGCACGCTCTCGACGCTGCACGAGCTGCGCAAGGACTTCCCGGAGACCGGTGCCGTCGTGCAGGCCTACCTCTACCGGACCGAGCAGGACTGTCGGGCGCTCGCGCACGAGGGCAGCCGCGTCCGGCTGTGCAAGGGCGCCTACAAGGAGCCGGAGGACGTCGCCTACCAGGAACGTCACGACGTGGACAAGTCCTACGTGCGCTGCCTGAAGGTCCTGATGGCCGGAGAGGGCTACCCGATGGTGGCCACCCACGACCCACGGCTGGTCAAGATCGCCTCGGCGCTGGCCACCCGCAACGGTCGGATGCCCGGCACCTACGAGTTCCAGATGCTCTACGGGATCCGCGGCGAGGAGCAGAAGCGCCTGGCCGAGTCCGGCGAGACTGTTCGCGTCTACCTGCCCTACGGCCAGGAGTGGTACGGCTACCTGATGAGAAGGCTCGCCGAACGACCGCAGAACCTGACATTCTTCCTGCGTTCACTGATCTCCCAGAAGTAGCCCTGCCGGCAACACGCCCTGCCACCACCGCCCCCGAAGGGACCCACCATGACGGTCGCGATCATCGGTGCCGGGGTGATGGGCGAGGCCCTGCTCTCGGGGCTCATCCGCGGAGGGCACGAGCTCTCCGACCTGATGGTCGGGGAGAAGCGCGCCGAGCGGGCCGCCGAGCTCCGTGAGAAGTACGACGTCAACGTCGTCCCCAACACCGAGGCGGCAGCGACGGCCGACACCGTCGCGCTCGTCGTCAAGCCCCAGGACATGGGTGACGTCCTCACCGAGATCGCCCCCCACCTCCACGCCGGACAGGTGCTGATCAGCCTGGCCGCCGGCATCACCACCGGCTACATCGAACGGCACATCCCTGACGGCATCGCGGTCATCCGTGTCATGCCCAACACCCCGGCGCTGGTCGACGAGGGGATGGCGGCGATCGCTCGCGGTTCCCACTGCGACGAGTCACACCTCGTCGAGGCCGAGGCACTGATGGCCTCGACGGGCAAGGTGCTTCGCGTCCCCGAGAAGCAGATGGACGCGGTCACCGCGATCTCCGGTTCGGGCCCGGCCTACATCTTCTTCGTGGTCGAGTCGATGATCGAGGCGGGCGTCCACCTCGGCCTGCCCCGCGCCACCGCGACCGAGCTGGTCGTGCAGACCCTCGTCGGCTCCGCGGCGATGCTCCGCGAGACCGGCACACACCCCGTCGTCCTGCGCGAGCAGGTCACCTCGCCGGGAGGGACGACGGCGTCGGCGCTGCGTGAGCTGGAGAACCACCGGGTCCGCGCGGCGTTCCTCACCGCCATGGAGGCTGCCCGCGACCGCTCCCGCGAGCTGGCCGAGGGATCCTGACGCGACCCGCTGGAGTAACGTCCGACACATGGAGTGCTCCGGGCCCACGTCGATCGTCTTCGACGAGACGCTCACCGACTACAACTTCGGCCCGACGCACCCCATGTCGCCGGTCCGGGTCGACCTGACCATGCGGCTGGCCGACGAGCTCGGTGTGCTCGACGGCGTCAAGCGCGTGGACGCGCCGATGGCGACATCGGCGCAGATCGCGACCGTCCACGACGAAGCCCTCATCGAGGCGGTCACGATGGCCGGTACGACGCCGGGGTGGGTGGACCATGCGCGCGGCCTCGGCACGGAGGACGACCCTGTCTTCAAGGACATGCACCTGGCCAGCGCCCACGTCGTCGGCGCCACGCTCGAGGCGGTCCGACAGGTGTGGAGCGGCGAGTCGCTCCACTCGGTCAACATCGCCGGTGGTCTCCACCACGCCATGCCCGACCGCGCGAGCGGGTTCTGCATCTACAACGACATCGCCGTCGGCATCACGCAGCTCTTGGCTGACGGCGCCGAGCGCGTGGCCTACGTCGACATCGACGTGCACCACGGCGACGGGGTCGAGAAGATCTTCTACGACGACCCGCGCGTGCTCACGATCTCCCTGCACGAGACCGGCCAGATGCTCTTCCCCGGCACCGGCTTCCC
>JBKJON010000496.1:0-8580 GCA_046595715.1 Marmoricola sp. | reverse complement strand
CACCGCTTCCGCGGTTGCCATCGACTCGTCCTTGGAGCGCTTCAGGACGCGGCGTTGGGCGATGGTCAGGTTACCGGCGACATCGAGGTGGGGGAACAGGTTGAACTGCTGGAAGACCATCCCGATCCTGCTGCGGATCTTGTCCACGTCGACGTCGGGGTCGGTGATCTCGTCGCCCTCGACGAAGATCCTCCCGGAGGTGGGCTGCTCGAGCAGGTTCACGCAGCGCAGCAGGGTGGACTTCCCCGAACCGGAGGGCCCGATGACGCAGACCACCTGCCCGTTGTCGACGTGGAAGTCGATCCCGGTGAGCACCTGGTTCTCACCGAAGTACTTGTGCAGCTGCTGTACGTCGATCGCAGGGATGTTGTCAGTGGTTGCCATCAGCGTGCCTTGTCTGCGCGGGCTTCCATACGTCGAACGACGATGGACAGCGGGATGGTGATCAGCAGGTATGCGATCGCCGCGGCGAACAGCGGCGTGAGGTTGACGAAGGTGTTCAGCCCTTCACGACCGAAGGCGGTGAGTTCCTGCGCGGCTCCGGAGAGACCGAGGATGTAGACCAGCGACGAATCCTTGGTGAGCAGGATCAGCTCGTTGGTCAACGGGGGAAGGATGATCCGGAACGCCTGCGGGATGACGATCGAGATCATCGCCCGCCCCTCGCTCATCCCCAAGGACCGAGCCGCCTCCATCTGCCCCTTGGGGACAGCCTGGATGCCGGCTCTGATGGTCTCCGCCATGTACGCCGCACCGACCAGTCCCAGAGCGATCGTCACGGTGCCGAAGATCCCACCTGGCAACTGGATGCCGAAGGCGATCGGCAGGCCGTACCGGAAGGCGATGAAGACGATCAACGCCGGGACACCACGGAAGAACTCGATCACGCCCGTGGCGATCCACCGGTAGGGACCTACCGAGGACAACCTCATCAACGCCAGGATCAACCCCAGGATCAACCCGAAGGTGAAGGCCCCGGTCGTGTAGAGGATGGTGTTCTTCAGCGCGATCGTGATGAGCTCTGGGAAGAGCTTCGGCAAGATATCGCCGTTGAGGAACTGCTCTCGGACCTTCCCCCAGTCGGCGAGCGCGACGATGATGATCGCGGCGATCACCAAGATGCCGTACTGGACTCCCCGACTTACCTTGGCTCGTTTCCGTGGACTCATCGCCATGCGTGTGTGCTCCTTGTCCAGGTGGGCTGTCTCGAGGGATTTCTGGATGCCATGGGAGGTCAGGACTTGGGAGCGCTACCGAACCATTCCTTGTAGACCTTGTCGTACGTGCCGTCATCCTTGACCTTGGAGATGAGGTCGTTGGCGGACTTGAGCAACTTGTCGTTGCCGCCCTTCTTCACCGCGAAGCCGTACTGCTCACCGGTGTCGAACTCGGCGGTCACCTCGGTGTCCGGGTTCTTCTTGATGTAGTCGAGGAGCGGGCCGTTGTCCTGGACGGCGGCGTCGACCTGGCCGGTCTTCACGGCGGTGGTGAGTAGACCGAGGTCCTCGAAGACCTGGATGGTTGCGTTCTTCGGGGCCTTCTCCTTGGTGTAGATCTCCCCTGTGGTGCCCTGCTGGACGGCGATCTTCTTGCCGGCAAGTGACTCCAGGGAGTCAAAACCGGCACCCTTCTTCACCAGCAGCGCCTGGGTGGCGTCGAAGTACGGGTCGGTGAAGTCGATGACCTTGGAGCGGGCGTCAGTGATCGTCATCCCGGCTGCCGCGATGTCGCACTGGCCGGTGTTCAGGGCGGAACCGGACTGGATGCCCTCGAACGGGGTCTGGACGATGTCCACCTTGAGCCCTTGGTCCTTGGCGAGCAGGTCCATCATCGCGATGTCGAAGCCGACGACCTTGCCGTCCTGGCGGAACTCGAAGGGCTGGTACGGGAGCTGGGTGCAGACCGACAGCTTTCCCTTGGAGATGACGTTGGCGCCGCTGTCGGTCGTGGTGGTGGAGGAACCGCACCCCATCAGCCCCAGGGCGAGGACGGACAAAGTGGCTACGGACTTGATCATTCGACTGGTCATGCGTTCGACCCTAGAGCCATCAGTTGCTGGTATCTAGTTCTGATGTATCGGTTGGGCATCGATTCCGAAGTGGGGTCGTGCACCATCCGGCCCGAATCCGGGCCGTCGTGTGCCCGATGAGGTCAGTCCGGGATGGTCAGCGCGAACCTGGGTGAGCTGACCGAGAACCACCTGCACCTTGCCCACGGTGCTCTCATGAGTCCCCTCGCACTTCCGGTGAATCTGCGTCCGAGATGCGAAGGACGACCAGCGGGATCGCCCTGGCTCCCATGCACTAGCGTCTCGAGCGTGTGCAGCTTCCGGCTCGTCGGCTTCACCCACGAGCACGTCCCGGCCATCCTCGAGACCATGCGCGACGAGGAGATCCTGCGCTTCACCCGCACTCCCGACCCGATGCCCGACGGGTGGCTGGAGCAGTGGCTCTCCACCTTCGAGGGCGATCGCCGGGTGATCTTCGCGATCCTCGACGAGGCGGACGTGTTCTGCGGGTACGCCGTCTCGGGGCCGATCGACCGTGAGGGGCTCGAGGTCGAGCTCGGCTACGCCGTCTCCCCCTGGTCCCGCGGCCGCGGTGCCGCCACCTCCAGCCTGGTCCAGCTCACGCGCTGGGCCTTCGCCGAGGGCATGCAGCGCGTCACCGCGCTCATCTCGGTGGACAACCCGGCGTCGTCGCGCGTGGCCGAGAAGGCGGGCTACTCCTTCGAGGGCGTGCTCCGCAGCATGCACCACGTCGACGGCCGCCGGGTGGACCTGCAGAGCTGGTCGATCCTCCCGGGTGAGCTGCACGGCGATCCTCACCGCGCGTCATAGGCTCCTGACATGTCCGGCAGCATCTGGGAGCGATTCCCCTACGATCCGCGCCAGCCCGAGCATGCCACCTTGCGGGCCTCCGACCGCGACCGCGACGTGGCCAACGACGTGCTCGGGACGGCGTACGCCGACGGCCGGCTCAGCCCCGCGGAGCTGGACGAGCGCAGCGACCAGGTGGCCAGGGCCAAGACCCTCGGCGAGCTCCCGGCCGTGCTCCACGACCTGGTGGCTCCCACCTCGGCATCGACTCCGGCCATCCGCGACACACGGGCCGAGGCGGAGCGCCGCTACCGCCAGCAACGCCGGCAGTCGCTCTACTCCTTCCTCACTCCCACCCTGATCTGCTGGATCATCTACGTCTCCGTCCTGCTCGGCGGGAGAGGCACCTGGTTCCCGTGGCCGGTGTTCGTCACGATCCGCACCGGCATGCGGTTCTTCCAGCTGACCACCAGCAGGGAGGACTCGATCGTCTCGATCGAGCGTGACCTGGAGAAGAAGGAGCGCAAGAGACTCGAGGAGAAGCAGCGCACGAAGAACAAGTCGCTGCCGGCCGCCGACGGCACGAACGACCCCTTCTAGCTGAAGCGGGCACCCCGCCCCTGACGCGTTCCGGGACCCGTGACGTAGTGGCTCCGCAGGTCTAGCCTGCGACGTGGAGGTGCGGCGATGGACGTACGGGAGCTGGTCACTGCTCACTACAGCGGGAGTGACCTGACAGGAGCGATCCTGCACGCCCTGGCCGAGGCCGGGGTTGACAGCGACCACCTGGGACCCGCCGACCTCTTCCCGGTCGACCAGCTGCACGCCGGCGGCGCTCCTGCGACGAGACACGTCCTCGATCGTCTCGAGGTCGGTCCGGGCATGCGTCTGCTCGACGTGGGGTGCGGCATCGGCGGGACCTCACGGATGGCGGCCATGGCCGGCGCCGAGGTGACCGGGATCGACCTCACGCCCGACTTCGTCGAGGCTGCCACCAGGCTCACTGAACACGTGGGTCTCGACGACCGGGTCAGCTACGTGCTCACCCCCGGAGAGTCGACACCTTTCGAGTCGGACACGTTCGACGCCGCCGTGATGGTGCACGTCGGCATGAACATCCCCCGCAAGGCGGTCGTGTTCGCGCAGGTGCACCGCGTGCTCGCTCCCGGAGCCAGGTTCGCGATGTTCGAGCAGATGCGCACGAGCGACGGAGATCTGCCCTACCCGATGCCCTGGGCCGAGGACGACCGGTCGTCCTTCGTAGAGACCCCCGACGACTACGTCAGGCACCTCGAGGCAGCCGGTTTCACCGTCGAGGAGGTGGAGGACCGCACGTCGTCCACCCGAGGTGGCCCGCCCGCCACCGCCCTGTCGCCGATGGCCGTCTTCGGCCCGGTCTTCGCGGAGCGGATCGGCAACAACATCGCCGCCACGAAGGCAGGTCTGCTCGGGGCCTTCCTGATCATCGCCCGCGCCTGAGCGCACGCAGGCAGCCGCGTCGCAGGCCCCTGCCGGTCAGCCGGCGGCGGAGAAGGCCGCCAGCGCGCGCACGGCGTCGGGGGGCAGGGTGAGGCCGTCCTCGCTGCCGGGGTTCACCGCGAGCCACAGGTCATCGGAGGGCCAGTTGGCAGCCAGTTCGGACAGCGGCAGTCCCACTGCAGGCTCGGGGTCGGCCCCGGCCGCACGCAATGCCTCCTCGGAGGTGAAGACCGGGACGTACTGCGTGCCGTCCTGCTCGATCACCGGGATCGCGATGGCGCCCTCCGGTGGTGCCTCCCCCTGGGACACACCCTCCTGAGGCAGGAAGGCGATGCTGGTGGCGAGCGCCTGGAACAGCGCCTGCGCCTCGGCCTCCTCGGATGTCGCGTGGTCGGAGGTGATGTCGGTGATGTCGGTGGGCTGGTCGTTCGGGATCTGGGTGCTCATGGTCGTTCCTCCTGGAGATCGTCCTGGGCAAACGTCAAAGGTAGCGGGGTCGACCAAGGCGGGCCGTGATCAGCCGAAGGGCACGGCTACGGACGGCGCGAATGCCTGTCGCCACCCGGACCTTCCCGTGTTGATCCCGCGGTGAAATCCCGGTATACTCGAACGTATGTTCGCCGTCACTGACGAAGAAGATTCCGGCCTCACCAGGAACGTCATGACCCCTGGCGCAGACATCATGTCGCCGCCAACGGCGTGCGAGCTCCAGAACCTGTTGCTACGCCTGCGCGCCCTGGACGGGAGCGATCTCGACGAGGCCCAGATGATCGACCGGATTGCCGTTCTGGAGAAGCTGAAGGGTGCTCTGGCCGCCGCCCAGGCCCGCGTGACGGTGTCCCTCGTCGGTTCGCGGACCCGACGCGAAGCCGCCCGAGGAGTCCCCGCCGAACGACGGTGCCAGGGTCTCGCCGCCGAGATCGCGCTCGCGCGTCGCACCAGTCGTCACCGCGGCGCCCGTCACCTCGGCCTCGCGAAGGCTCTGGTCGGTGAGATGCCGAGCACGCTGGAAGCCCTGACCACCGGCACCGTCTCGGAGTGGCGCGCAACCCTGATGGTCAGGGAGACCGCTGTCCTGTCGCGCGCTGACCGTGGTCTCGTCGATCGTGAGCTCGGCGAACGGTTGACCACGCTCGGCGACCAGGCCACCGTGGCAGAGGTCCGCAAGGTCGGCTATCGGCTCGACCCGGGCTCAGCCCTGCGACGCACGCGAGGCGCACACGCCGACCGCTACGTCGGCCTCCGACCGGCGCCGGACACGATGACCTACCTGACCGGGTTCCTGCCCGTCGCCCAGGGCGTGGCGTGCAAGGCAGCTCTGCAGCGGCGTGCTGACTCGCTCAGAGCCCGGGGGGACACGCGGAGCCGGGGCCAGATCATGGCCGACACCCTGGTCGAGCGGGTCACGGGTCGGTCGAAGGCGGACCAGTGCTCCGTCGAGGTCGAGCTCGTGATGACCGACGGCTCACTCGTCGGCACCGACGACGAGCCGGCACAGATGGTCGGCTACGGTCCCGTCCCTGCTTCGGTGGCGCGAGACATCGTGCGGGATGCCGACCGAGCATGGCTGCGCCGTCTCTTCACCCGGCCCGGCAGCGGCTCCCTGGTGGCCATGGACGCGCGGCGTCGGGTCTTCGACGGGGAGCTGCGCCGTTTCCTGGTCCTGCGCGACGAGACCTGCCGCACGCCCTGGTGCGATGCGCCGGTGCGGCACGCGGACCACGTCCGGCGCGCGGCCGACGGTGGCGAGACGAGCGTCGAGAACGGTCAGGGCCTCTGCGAGAGGTGCAACTACGCCAAGGAGGCGGCCGGCTGGCACGCCCGCCTGCTGGATGGCGCACGACATCAGCTGGAGATCACGACACCGACGGGGCACACCCACACCTCGACCGCGCCCGACCCGCCGGGCGCAGGGACGCCCTGCCAGAGGCTGGCGCAGATGTTCCCGGCCATGCCGGGCCTGTTGGATCAACGTCTCGATCAGCTGGTCCATGCCTGAGATCGCTGCCAAAGGGCACTGAGTGCCCCGATCAGCCGATGACCTCGGCGATCTGCCTGACCTCGTCGGCCGAGCGCAGGCTGAGCAACAGCGTGGTCACCCCGGTCTCCTCCCAGGCGGACACCCGCTCCTGCACGTAGCCCGCGTCCCCGAAGATGTGCATGTCCTCGACGAGCTCGTCAGGGATGAGGGCGATCGCGTCGTCGCGCTTGCCGGCGAGGAAGAGCTCCTGCACCTGGTCGGTGATGGCGTCGTAGCCCATCCGGTCGAAGACGTTCTTGTGGAAGTTCTGCTCCTTGGCCCCCATGCCACCCATGTAGAGCGCCACCGAGGGCTTGAGCGCCGCCAGCACACCTTGGCGTTCCTCCTCGTTGCTCGTGATCTGCAGGTGGCACGTCGCCGCGATCTCGAAGTCCGCACGCGTACGACGCGCACCGGGTCGGGCGAAGCCCTCGTCGAGCCAGGGCTGGTACATGCCGGCCGACTTGGGCGTGTAGAAGATCGGGATCCAGCCGTCGGCGATCTCCGCCGTCTGCGTGACGTTCTTGGGCCCTTCGGCCCCCAGCCAGATGGGGATGTCGGCCCGCAGCGGATGGACGATCGGCTTCAGCGGCTTGCCCAGCCCGGTTGACCCCTCGCCGACGTACGGCAACGGATAGTGCGGCCCGTCGTTGGTGACCGGCCCCTCACGGGCGAGGACCTGGCGGACGATGTCGACGACCTCCCGGGTGCGGGCGAGCGGCTTCGAGAACGGCTGGCCGTACCAGCCCTCGACGACCTGCGGACCGCTCACTCCCATCCCGAGCACGACACGACCTCCACTGAGGTGGTCCAGGGTCAGCGCGTGCATCGCGATCGAGGCGGGCGTGCGACCCGACATCTGCACGATCGAGGTGCCCAGACGCATCCGGCTGGTCTCACGTCCCCACCACGCCAGGGGGGTGAAGGCGTCCGACCCCCAGGCCTCTGCGGTGAAGAGCGAGTCGAAGCCGGCCTCCTCGGCGGCGGTCACGAGTCCGGCGACTCCCGTAGGTGGCTGAGCGCCCCAGTAGCCGAGCTGCAGTCCGAGCTTCATGTGTCTCCTTCGTCGTGGTCGTTCCCGCCGTCAGGACGGGAACGTGTGCCTCTTCGAGCCATGCCCAGTGCTCCAGCATCTCGCACCCGGCACACTCGCATCGAGGTCGACTCTCAGACCAGCAGGTCGTAGGTCAACCAGTCCGTCTTCTCAGCGACCTGGTCGTAGAGCCGTTGCGCCAGGTCGTTGTCCGAGGCGGTCACCCAACGGACTTTGGCGCACCCGTGCTCGCGGGCGACCTCCGTCAGTCTGATGATCAGGGCACGCCCGACTCCCCGGCCTCGGAGGTCCCGAGGCGTGAAGAGGTCGTCGAGGAACAGTCCCTTCCCGCCCTCCGATGGCCGCGCGTAGAGCCTGTGGTGCGCGAAACCGACCACGCGCTCACCGAGGACCGCGACCAGCGCGTTCGACTCGTGCTCGTCGTCAAGGAGCCACCCCCACACCCGCTCGATGACCTCGGAGTCCTCGTCGAGCCCGTAGAACTCGCGGTAGGCCGCGAACAGGGACGCCCAGGCGTCGTGGTCAGCAGGCTCGAGGGGTCGTACGTCGAGGGCAGTGGTCATGGCCGTCATCATGCCGCTATCGAGATCCGCTGATGGAGCAGCCGGGCGGGCCACTGCCCCAGCGAATCTGCCGAGGGCAGTTCAGCCCTGAGCAGAAGCTCTTGCCTCGAGCCGCGTACCGTTACATGATTACTTCATTACATCTTTCAGGAGGGCGTTATGACGACGAACAGCAACGAGATCACCGGGTGGCTCCGCGGCCGCCTCCCCGACGACTGGTTCACCGCACCCGCCGAGGTCACCGTCGACCGCGAGGAGATCCAGGTGCTCGGCAGCCTGGCCGCCCCCGAGGACATCGCGGGTGCGCCGGACGGGCCGGAGATGACCGAGGCCGCCCACGGCCGCATCTCCCGGTTCCGGGAGGACACCCGTGACGAGCGCATCGCCATCGCGCGCGAGGCCGAGCACCGGTTCGGACGCAAGATCGCCTGGGGCGCCGGGTGCGGCCCGGTACGCGGGGTGTTCACCAACCTCGCCGTGCCGGTGATGACGCGCCTGCGCCAGCAGGAGCGGATCGTGCTGGACACCCTGGTCGAGGCGGGCGTCGCCAAGTCCCGCTCCGAGGCCCTGGCCTGGTGCGTGCGGCTCGTCGGCGAGCACTCCGACAGCTGGCTCGCCGAGCTGCGGACCGCGATGGAGCACGTCG
>JBKJON010000093.1:0-2931 GCA_046595715.1 Marmoricola sp. | reverse complement strand
CTCGTCGGGGATGCCGTCGCCGTCCAGATCGACATTGCCGAAGACGCGAGTCGACCTCTCGGCTGCGCTGCTTACCCAGTTGCCGGTGACTTTCGCTGCGTCTTCAAGAGCCACCATCGCTCGGTTCGGCTCGTGTTCTTCCTCTGCCTTGGCCAAAAACGCATCGGAGAGATGCTCCGGAAACTCAGCTGGCGCCTCAGCGAAGGCGACTCGCGACGCCTCGACCACCTCACTACCGAAGAGGAACCGTGTCGCTCCCCCGGCGAGCGCGCCGACGCCGTACTCAATCACGCTCTGCTGCTTGAAGTTCAGGGAAGAACGGACTGTCTCCAACTGCCCCGTCTGAGCCGTCCCGAGCGGCGCCTCCAGGAAGCGTGTCGGCAAGGGTGTTCGCCCAGTGCGACCAGTCGTCTCGCCCCAAAGCGATCGTCTGCCCGACACCAACGACCGGATCTGAGACCTGAGCCAGATCTGATGCCATCGCGGCGATCTCCTGGCTGACTCTTCCGTCTGAGAGGCCGTAGACGAGCGCGTGCGCCTGCTCCTCTTCGAGCGACATGCCATGGAGCTCGGCGATTGCTAGAGCAAAGACGGCCGTGATCTCGAACTGGAGCTGCTCATCACCGGCTGGGAGCAGTTGCACCGCTCGTTCTGCCCCGGTCCGTGGCTGAGGTCACATCGGATTGGTCCGACTCACGCACATAGCCGGGGGCGTCGAAGACGCCTACGCCGTGGCGGACGAGTTTGGGGGACGGGTCTCGCGGGTAGAGACGGACCAGTGGACGCAGAAGCCACTGACCTCGGGACCCTGCCGCGACACATGAGTGCGCGCGGCCAGACTTAGAATAGAGGTAGCCCGTGCTCGCTCTCCAGACTCGCCTCCTCCGGTTCGCCCTCGCGGTAGCCGTCGGCGTCTTGGGCCTCCTAGGCCCAGCGCTCGCGCCATCGGCAGCGGCCGTCGAGGCGTCCCCACCGGGCGCCAACGACTGGTCGTGCAAACCGAGCACGCAACATCCGTTCCCCGTCGTGCTGGTGAACGGCACCTTCGAGGGCATGGCGAAGAATTGGTCGACCATGTCGCCGTACCTCAAGGCTCAGGGCTACTGCATCTACGCCTTCGACTACGGAGTGACCAACGGCGTCCCCGCGACGGGTCCCATCGCAGACTCGGCGAAGGAGCTCCAGGTCTTCGTCGACCGGGTCCTGAAGGCCACCAGGGCCAAGAAGCTCGACGTGGTCGGCCACAGCCAGGGCGGGATGATGCCGCGCTACTACCTCCGCTTCCTGGGCGGCGCCAAGAAGGTGCACCACCTCATCGGCATCGCGCCGTCCAACCACGGCACGACCAGCCCGGTCATCCCTCCGCCGCCGTTCCCCACCGGGGCCATCTGCCAGGCATGCGTGGACCAACAGGTCGGTTCCGACTTCCTCACCAAGCTCAATGCCAATGGCGACACGGTTCAGGGCCCGTACTACACCGTCATCTCCACGATCTACGACGAGGTGGTCACGCCGTACACCAGCCAAGCGCTAGCCGGACCGAGCAGTCAGGTCACCAACCTCGTGATCCAGGACTTCTGTCCCCTCGACGTGATCGAGCACGACCAGGCTCCCAATGACCCCGTCGTGCATCAGATAGTTGGCGCCGCACTCAACAACACGGCTGGACCTGCTGACCCCGGCTACCGGCCGACCTGCGTCTGACGCACCTGCTGTCACTGACGTGCGCTCGAGTGCCCGAGCGGGTGAACATGGCGATGAGCGAGATCGTGGCCGACATGCGCGAGTGGCTGCGGGCCCTCGCGGTCGGTGTGGGACCGCAGGTGATGGCCCAGTTGATGGATACCGATGTGACCGCGGTATGCGGTCCGCGCGGCGAGCACGACCCGAATCGTGCCGCGGACCCGGCACGGCAACTGAACCCGCACCATGCCGCGGTCCGCGATCCTCACAGTCATATCACCGCGATTGGGACGCCCAAGTCATGCCCAACGAGGTGCGCCTGGCCGGTTTAGGGCCGCTCTGCCGGCCGGTGCGTCACCGCCCGCGTTTGCGGTCGCTGCGCCGCGATCGCACCGGCGAGGGCGAGGAAAGCCAGAGCCCCGGCGATGGACTGGGTCATCTCTGAGGCACCCATCGCCGCAGGAGACAAGAGCGCTGCGATCACGGCGGCCAGCCCAACCCCTACAAGTCGCGACCCAGCCAATGCGATCATCATCAGGCTCCCAACCAGGAGACCTGCCAAGAGAACCGATAGCAGGACGCCGTAGGCGACCCCCGTGCTGGCCCATGCCTGATGAAACGCGTCTTCAGCGAGACTCTCCACAGCAAGCAACAGCCCGCTGGCTCCGCCAAGCGCACAGGGAAGCCCCCGGGCCCAGCGATGGGGCGCTCGTGCGTAAAGGACCGCCAAGAACAACAGAGTGACTCCGACGAGCCCGAACAGCACGCTGTTGAGCCAGACCGTGACGAAGTCAGCGGTGGTCACGGGATTCACATAGTCGCCCTCGCCAACCGGCGAGGCCCCCACGACGAACCCGGCGCTGGTCAACAGTGACACCCCAACGGTCGGTGTGCGCGTCATGGCACAACTCCTCACGTGGTTGAGCAATACCTGTCGACGGCGATCATTGGGAGGATGTTCACCCCGACATTCTCCATTCCCGGAGCCCAGAACTCCTCCGAAGCGCGCTCACGAGACGTCTCTGCCGCTACTGCCCGCTCGGCGCCTCGGGGACGCGTCCCATGGTCTAGGAGCAACCGCATTTACCCCGCACCGACCAACGTCCGCACCTCGCGCAACTCCGGGTCCCAGCGGCGAAGGACAGTAAGCGACACCTCGATAGAGGCATGGCCGATCGCATCGAGTGCACGCGGGAGGTCGGTCCGCGGCACCCGGGCGCGCCAGGGTCAGGTGCGGCAACCAACCGG
>JBKJON010000042.1:0-2568 GCA_046595715.1 Marmoricola sp. | reverse complement strand
CCCTCTCCAGGCGCCGGGCGAACACCCCCCAGTCCTCGTCGGTCTCGGTGGCCATCAGGTCGAAGCAGCCGCGGATCTCCTGCAGGGGGGAGGCGATGACGTTGAGGGCGCTCTCGTCCAGCCCCGCTGCATACGTCTCCTCCGCGAGGCCGATGCGCTCGCGCAACGCCGCGATGGTCACGCGGTCGATGTCGTCCACCGGCGAGACCCCCTCGAGGCGGGAGAGGATCTCGCGCCTCAGCTCGGAGGCGGCCGCATGACCCGCAGGGGAGAAGTCGTCGAGCTCCTCCTCGTGGCCGGCGATGCCGAAGTAGGTCGCGCTGATCGGGCTCAGGGCCGCGGTCCGCGCCAGGTAGTCGTCCGCGATGGCGTCGACGTCGGTGGCGGGCCGGGTGGTGGAGGTCTGCGTGCTCACAGCCGCGAACGTACCCCAGCAGGCTGACGGCGTCACCGACATAGCTGGTTGTCCTGGTGCCTAGGCTGGTCGCATGACTGCTCGCCTGCTCTCGCTCAACATCGGTGCCTCCGAGCCCAACCCGGCCAAGAAGGTCGGGGTCACGGGCATCGGCAAGACGTCGGTGGGCTCGGCGACGCTCCGGGCGCCCGGCCCCAAGCACGGCGGCCTGGGCAGTGGCGTCGTGGGGGACTTCATCGCCGATGTCGCCCACCACGGTGGCGACCAGCAGGCCGTCTACGCGTTCGCCCGCGAGGAGCTCGACGCGTGGCAGGAGCGGCTCGGACGGGACCTGGCCGACGGGGTGTTCGGCGAGAACCTCACGACGACCGGGCTCGACGTCGACGGCGCCCTGATCGGCGAGCGCTGGGCCATCGGTGACGACGTCGTGCTCGAGGTGTGCGGTCCCCGCGTCCCGTGCGCGACGTTCCAGGCACGGATGGGCGAGCGCGGCTGGGTCAAGCGGTTCGCCGAGGTCGGCAACACCGGCGCCTACCTCTCGATCGTCACCGGCGGGGAGGTCCGCCGCGGCGACCCGATCGAGGTCCTCTCCCGGCCCGACCACGGCATCACGGTGCCGGACACGTTCCGCGCGTTCATGGGCGACCTCGAGATGGCCCGACGCGTCGTCGACGCCGACGTCCTCGTGGGCGCCGACGCCGAGGAGCTCCGCGAGGCCGTCGAGCGCCGCACCCGCTGATGCCCGACACCGCAAGACGGGGTTTGCTCGACACCGCAAAACGGGGGTTGCTCGGCGAAACGGGGCTCGTAGACCCCTGTTTTGCCAAGCAACCCCCGCTTTGCGGGTGTGTCCTCGCGTCAGGCGAACGCGTCTCCCACGGGGGCGATGGACCGTGGGGCCAGGGACAGCCCCCGGACGTGGGTCGCGATCTCGCCCAGGGAAGCGGTCCACACGTCGTCCGCGGCACTGACGTGGGCCATGAGAGCGTCGAGCTCAAGGGCCCGGGACGGCCGACCTGACAGGAAAGGATGGTTGGTGAGGACCCAGCAGCCGCCGACCGACCGCAGACCCTCGAACTCGGCCTGCCACAGCTCGCGCGCCTTCGCCGGTGTCTCGATGAGTCCGCTGCCGGACAGGTCGGGCAGGAAGCAGTACTGCTCCCAGTCGTCCAGCGCCCACTGGATGGGGATCTCGACGATCGACTCCGTGGTACCGGGCGTCGTCGCCAGCTCGTAGGGGACGTCGGCATCCATCAGGCTGCTGTCGTAGAGGAAGCCTCGCTCGGCAAGCAGTGCAGGCGTCTGCCACGACAGGTCCCACATGGGCGCTCGGTAACCGATCGGTCGGACCCGGGCGACGCGCTCGAGGGCTTCGAGACCGTGGTCCAGCGCACGAGTCTGCGCCTCGAGGTCGAGCGCCGACGGCTGCTCGTGGAGGTAGCCGTGGTGGCCCACCTCGTGACCGGCCGCAACGATGTCGCGCACCACGCCCGGGTAGCGATCCGCGGTGTAGCCCGGAATGAAGAACGTGGAGCGGATCCCGTGCCGCTCCAGCATGCCGAGGATCCGGGGCACCCCCACCAGTGGTCCGTAGGCCTGGTGGCTGATCACACTCATCCGCGCGGCGGTTCCGGGCGCTCCCCACAGGACCGCGGACTCGGCATCCACGTCGAAGGTGAACGCTGCTGCCGAGGATCGCCCTCCCGGCCAGGTCACCGGCCCGGCCGGCCAGGTCACCTGCCCTGCGACAGGTCCCGTGGCGGGCACTGCGTCGTCGCTCACGACCGCCCTGCCGTCGAGGTGCGGTCGCCCCGGCGACCGGCGAGCAGGGTGAGCAGCTCGTAGCCGAGGTTGGCCGCCGCGACCGCGGTGACCTCGGCGTGGTCGTACGCGGGCGACACCTCGACGATGTCGGCGGCGACCAGGTGCAGACCGTCCATGCCGCGCAGGATGGCCAGCAGCTCGCGGCTCGTCAACCCGCCGGCCTCGGGGGTGCCGGTGCCGGGGGCGAAGGCGGGATCGAGGACGTCGATGTCGATGGACACGTAGACCGGGTGGTCGCCGACTGCTTCACGGATCCGCGTTCCGATCCCGTCCACGCCGATCCGGTCGACGTCGCGACTGTGGATGGCCGTGAAGCCCAGGTCGGCGTC
>JBKJON010000450.1:0-9201 GCA_046595715.1 Marmoricola sp. | reverse complement strand
GGCGAGCGAGATCCGGCTGTTGGCCGCGCGGGCCGGCATCGGACCCGGAACCTCGGTGCTGGATCTCTGCTGCGGCGTGGCCGGGCCGGGCCGGCTGGTCACGGCCGAGCTCGGCTGCGACTACCTCGGCGTGGACGCCAGCCCCAGCGCCGTCGCGCTGGCGCGCGAGCGCGCCGGCGACCTGGCCTGCCGGTTCGAGGTCGCGCAGGTTCCGCCGGTCCCGGCCGGCCCGGTCGACGTCGTGCTCGTGCTGGAGACGCTGCTGGCTTTCCCGGACAAGGACGCCCTCCTGCGCGGCGTCGCGGCGGCGCTGCCCGTCGGCGGCCGGTTCGGCTTCACGGTGGAGGAGGGCCTCCCGCTGACGAGGCTGGAGCAGGCGGCGATGCCGGACGCCGACACCGTGTGGCCGATACCGCTGCCCGAGCTGGTCCGCAGTCTGCGGCGGACCGGGCTGCACGTCCGCTGGCTGACCGAGCGCACCCGCTCGCACCGGTCGTCGGCGGACGCGTTGGTCCGGGCCTTCCTCGAGGACCGCCCGGCGATCGCCGCCCGCGTCGGCGACCGGGTCGTGGACGATCTGGTCGCTGCACACCGGCTCTGGAGCGCCTGGCTCGGGAGTGGGCGGGTCCGCAAGTTTGCGGTGGTCGCGGAGAAGACCGCGGCCCACGATGATGGGAGAGGCTCATGAACGTTCGCCTGCTGACAGTCCTGACGGCACTGTCGGTGCTGGTCTCGGCGGTGGTGCACCTCTACCTGTGGTTCGACGGCTTCCGAGACGTCGACAAGATCGGGCCGGCGTTCCTGCTCAACGCGGTGGGCGGGGCGGTGATTGCTGGGCTTCTCCTGGCGTGGCGTCACTGGGGCCCGGTGCTGCTGGCCGTCGGCTTCGGGTTGTCGACCCTCGGGGCGTTCGCCGTCTCGGCCACCGTCGGGCTGTTCGGGTTCGAGGAGTCGTGGACCGGCTGGGCGGTCTGGACGGCGGCGGGCTCGGAGATCGCGGCCATCATTCTCGGCGCGCTGCTCCTGCTGCGGGACAACCCGCTGCGCTCACGTCGCCAGACGGAGCGCGACCCGGCCGTCGACGGTTCGCACCTCCACTGAGGCCAGCTCCGCCGGGCTCGCGGCGGTTGCTGCGAACAACTGCATCCGCTGCCCATCGACCGACCGCCAGCTGCCCACCTGTTCCACGCCACCGTTCTTGGTGCGCACGAACAGCGTGTAGTCCACCTCGGACGGCAGCTCGTACCCGACCCACCGCGAGTCGTAGGTGCAGGTGAGCCCCAACCGGGTGCCCCAGGTGACCTGCTCCAGGCTGACCGTCGCGCGCACCGGCACCTCCCCGATCGGCTCCATCGGCCGCGCTACTGCAGGCACCTGCGACGGATCAGGGGCGGTCGAGCTCGTCTCCGGAAGCGCCGGCGAGACCGGCTGGTCGCCGCCCCTGTGCGACACCGCGACCCCGACGACGACAGCGACCGCGGCCAGGCCTGCGGCTGCCACATAGGTGCGGCGCCGCCGGGCGCGGCGGACCTCGCGGGAGAGCGCGGGCAGCAGCGTGGCCGGCACCGGGTCGTCGGCCTCGGGCTGCTCGGCCACGCTCGCGTCCACACGACCGAGCAGCCCGGGCAGCCCGGCGAGCTCGCCGACCGCGCGGGTGCAGGCCGCACACCTCGGCAGGTGCCGCTCGAACTCCAGCCGGTCGGCGGGTGCCAGGGCGCCGAGTACGTAGGCGCCGGCGTCGTGCGCGAACCCGAATGTCATGCCCCCACCCCCGTCTCCTCAAGCGCGAGCTTCAGCGCGCGCAGCGCATAGTGCGTGCGCGACTTGACCGTGCCCTCCGCTATCCCCAGCCGGGCGGCCGCCTCGGCCACCGGACGGCCACGGTAGTAGCACTCCAGCAGAACCGCGCGGTGTTCTGCCGAGAGCTGGGTCAGCGCCTCGGCCACCACCCAGGACAGCAGCAGCTGGTCGATGTCGTCGCCGACCCCGTCCTCCGGCACGTCCGCGACTGAGGTCTCGTTGCTGGAGCGCGGGCTTCGCCACTGGTCGATCACGATGTTGCGGGCCACCTTGAACAGCCACGCCCGCACCGCCGGCGGCGGGCTCTCCAGGATCGTGCGGTGCCGCCAGGCGCGCAGCAGCGTCTCCTGCACCACGTCCTCGGCCCGGCCGTGGTCGTGCGGGACCAGTCGTCGGCAGAACCGCCAGAGGGCAGCGGCGTGCTCGTGGTGGAGGTGCTGCATCAACGCGACGTCGGGATCAGGCATGCCATCTCCTCATCCCTTGAAACGTGCGGCAGACCGCTCGGGTTCAGTCTCGTCGCTCGGGCCGTACGCCGCCACGAACCGGTCGCGGAACTCGTCCATCCGCCAGACCGGCGCGTCCGGGCCCGGCCGGAGGCCCGCCTCCCAGCCCCAACCGGTGATCCGGTCCAGGACGTCGGGGTCGCGGGCGATGACGGAGACCGGGACGTCGTGGCCGGCGTCGGGCCCGGACACGATGGTGGCCGGCTGGTGGTCCCCCACGACGACCAGGACCAGATCGTCGTCGCCGTACGCCTTCACGAACCGCACCAGCGCGCGCAGCGAGTACGCGATCGCGTCGCCGTACGCCGCCCTGACCCGGTCCGGGTCGGGCCAGATGTCGCGCTCCGAGGGCAGCTGCTCGGGCATCCCGTCGAAGATGGAGCCGTCCCCGACGGTCGCCTGGTCGACCAGGCGGGGGGTACGGGACCACGGCGCGTGGCTGGTGATCAGGTCGATCTCGGCCATCACCGGTGGCCGGTGGGCGGGCGCGAGCTCGAGCCGGTGGAACGCGTCGAGGGTGTACTGGTCGGGCATCGTCGGATAGCCGAACCGCGGTCCCTCGTAGCCGACGTCGCGGGAGTCGTAGAGCCGGTCGAAGCCGTAGAACTCGCCCTGTGGCCAGTCCCGATTGTTGGCCGGGACGGAGGCGACGGTACGCCAGCCGGCACGCTCGAACAGGCTGCTCAGCGTCTGGCGGCTGCTGGTGACCAACACGTCGTACCGCTGTTGGCTGTCGACCCACAGCCCGGACTGGAGGGTCGCGTGCGCCAGCCAGCTGATCGCACCGAACGTGGGGGAGGTGAGATACGCGCTGCGGCTCTCGAACCCCGCGTCGTGCAGCTCGGCGGTGCCCTTGTCGAGGACCGCCCGCACCCGGGGGGCGAACGAGGAGCCCTCGACAGCCACCCGGCCGTAGCTCTCGACGAAGACCAGCAGGACGTCCTTGCCGCGGAGCCCGGCGAACAGCTCGTCGGCCGCCGCTTCGCGCAGCGGGTCCTGCCGCGCGGCATCCTGGAACCCGCGCCGGTCGCGCAGCTCGCCGGGGATCCGGCTGACCTGCCCGTAGACGTACCCGGCGGTGTCGCGGGCCGCGACCGGGCCGGCCGCACCGCGCACGTCCAGCACCGCGACGACCAGCCAGAGCGCGGCGAGTGCGGCCACCGCCCGGGCGGACGTGGTCCGGTGCCGCACCGTGACGCGGGTGAGCCGGAGCACCGCGAGCGGCACCAGGACCAGGAGGGCGACGAGGAACACGGCGGCCAGCACCAGGAACACCGTGCCGGTGCCCTCGCCGACCGAGCCACGCGCCGTCTCGACCAGCGACCCCGCGTAGCGCCAGTCGATCAGCACGTCGAAAGGCCGGTTGAGCGCCTCGCGGAAGCCCAGGTCGAGGACCTTGAAGACCGCGCTCAGCGCCAGCAGGACCCCACACCCGACGGCGAGCGTGGTCCGTAGGCGGCGGAACCGGTCGGGCACGGCGAGCACGACGGCCAGGTAGGCCACCGCCTCGAGCGGCAGCCGCGCAAACGCCAGCGGTTCGACCTGCTCGAGGCGTTCGGGGGTGGTGAGGGCACCGAGCACCAGCAGCGCAGCGAGCGCGGAGAACAGCCCAGCGAGCACCCGCGCGCGGGGGCGTTGAACCGTGGGCACGGCTGCTCCGTTCACATGGACAAGGAGGGAGGTACACATGGACCAACGAGGACAGGCCGGCTCCGGTTCACCCGCGGCGGCGGCGTTCTGGCTCCGCGAGCCGGGCGTCGGCGAGATCCGTCCCGCCTCCCTGCCCACGCCCGGCCCGGGCGACGTACTGGTTCGGACGCTGCGCTCCGCGGTCAGCAGAGGCACCGAGGCGCTGGTCTTCGCCGGCCGGGTTCCGGAGAGCCAGTACGACGCGATGCGGGCGCCGTTCCAGGAGGGCGGCTTCCCGGGCCCGGTGAAGTACGGCTACCTCAACGTCGGCGTCGTGGAGGCCGGCCCGCTCGATCTGGTGGGCCGCACCGTGTTCTGCCTGCACCCGCACCAGACGGCGTATGTCGTGCCCGCGGCGGCGGTGACCCCGGTGCCGGCGGACGTGCCGGCGGCCCGGGCGGTCCTCACCGGCCTGGTCGAGACGGCCGTCAACGCGCTCTGGGACGCCGGGCCGCTTCTCGGTGACCGGGTGGCGGTCGTCGGCGCCGGCGCCCTGGGCTGCTGCGTGGCCCGGTTGGTCGCACGGATCCCGGGGGTTGAGGTGACCCTGGTCGACGTCGACCCCGCCCGGTCCGGGGTCGCGTCGGCGCTCGGGGTCGACTTCGCCCTGCCGGACCGGGCTCCGCCGGGCCGGGACCTGGTCTTCCACGCCAGCGCCACCTCGGCGGGGCTGCAGCGGTCGCTGGACCTGCTCGCCCCGGAGGGCACGGTCGTCGAGCTCAGCTGGTACGGCGACGACGCGACGACCCTCGCCCTCGGCGCCGCCTTTCACTCCCACCGGCTCACGATCCGGGCCAGCCAGGTCGGCGCGGTGGCGGCGTCCCGGCGCGGCCGGCGGACCACGGCCGACCGGCTCCGGCTCGCCCTCGACCTGCTCCGCGACCCGGCCTTCGATGCGCTGCTGACCGGGGAGTCGCCGTTCGCCGAGCTCCCTGCGGTGCTGCCCCGCCTGGTCAGCGGCGACCTGCCGGCGCTGTGCCACTCGGTGACCTACGACGGGGAGGTGCCGTGTTCAGCGTGACCGTCCGCGACCACATGCTGGTCGCGCACAGCCTGCGCGGGGAGGTCTTCGGACCGGCGCAGGCGCTGCACGGGGCGACGTACGTCGTGGACGCCACCTTCCGGGGCGCGACGCTAGACGACGACGGGATCCTGGTGGACCTCGCCCGGGCCGCCGACGAGCTGCACGCCGTGCTCGCGGGGCTGACCCACCGCAACCTCGACGAGGTGGCGGAGCTGGACGGGCAGAACACCACCACCGAGGTGCTGGCCCGGCACGTCGCCAACCGGCTCGCCAAGCGTCTCCGCGACGGGGCGCTCGGCCAGGCGTCTGGGGTGACCGGTCTGGCGGTCACCCTGCACGAATCCCACGTGGCCCAGGCGACATACGAGAGGCAGCTGTGAGCCCGGGGGGCACGGTCGACCTCGTGGTCCCGGCTGGGATCGACGATCCGCTGCGCCCCAGCGGCGGCAACACCTACGACCGCCGGCTCCGCGAGGAGCTGCCGTCGGTCGGTTGGTTGGTGCGCACTCGGGAGGTGACCGGGGACTGGCCGCGGGCCGACGTGGCGCCGCAGGAGGCACTGGCCGGCGCCCTGGAGGCCGTGCCCGACGGTGCGGTGGTCCTCGTGGACGGCCTGGTCGCCTCGACCTGCCCCGAGGCACTACTGCCCGCGACCCGACGGCTGCGGACCGTGGTCCTGATGCACCTGCCGGTCGGGGTGACGGCCGACGACGTCGACCGCGAGCGCGAGGCCGCGGTGGTCCGGGCGGCGGCCGCGGTGGTGACCACCAGCGGGTGGACCCGCCGCTGGTTGCTCGACGCCTACCGGCTGGACCCGGCGCGGGTCCACGTCGCCCGGCCGGGGGTCGACCCCGCCCGCCCCGCGGTCGGGAGCGCCGACGGCGCGAACCTGCTCTGCGTCGGGGCGGTGACCCCGGCGAAGGGCCAGGACGCGCTGGTGGCCGCCCTCTCCGGCCTCGCCGACCGGGAGGGGCGGTGCACGTGTGTCGGGCCGCTGGACCGCTCTCCGGGCTTCGTCGAGCGACTGCGACGGGCGATCCGGACCGCCGGGCTGGAGGACCGGGTGCGGCTGACCGGGCCGCGCGCCGGGGCCGACCTCGCAGCGGCTTACTCCGCGGCCGATGTGCTGGTGCTGGCCAGCCGCACCGAGACCTATGGCATGGTCGTCACCGAGGCCCTGGCCCGCGGCCTGCCGGTCCTGACCTGGGACGTGGGCGGGCTCACCGAGGCGCTCGGGGAGACCGCGGACGGGTCCCGGCCCGGGGTGCTGGTGCCGGCCGGTGACGTCGCCGCGCTCGCCGGGGCCGTACGCCGCTGGCTGGACGACGCCGACCTGCGCCGGCGGCTCCGGGCCGCAGCGGCCGAGCGGCGCCGTACCGGGCTGACCGGGTGGCCGGAGACCGCCGGCCGGGTCGCGCGGGTCCTGGAGCTGGTGGCCGCATGACCCTGCTCTCGTGGCGTACGGCCAGCTGGGTGATCGGAGCCTCGGTCCTGGGGCTGGTGCTGTGGTCCACCGGTCTCGACCCGTTCGTCGCGGGCATCCGCTCGTTGGACCCGCCGGCGCTGGCCCTGGGCGCGGCCATCGCCGTGCCGGTCACCGTTGCGTGCGCCTGGCGCTGGCGGCTGGTCGCGGCGGGCCTCGGGGTGAGCGTCGAGCCGGCCGCCGCGGTGACGTCGTGCTACCGGGCGCAGTTCCTCAACACGGTCCTGCCCGGTGGAGTCCTCGGCGACGTGCACCGCGGGGTGCGGCACGGCCGGCTCGCCGGCGACACCGGCCGCGGCCTGCGTGCGGTCGTCTGGGAGCGGACCGCGGGCCAGGTGGTGCAGGCGGTGATCGCGGTGGGGCTGCTGCTGGTCCTGCCGTCACCGGTGCGGGGCCTGGTGGCGTGGCTGCTGGTCGTGCTCGTGGCCGGCGGCGGGGTGGCGTTGCTGGTGCCCGCGGTCCGGGAGGACCTGCGGCACGGCGTCCTGGCCAGGACCGCCTGGCCGGGGGTGGTCGTCGCGTCCACGGTCGCGGTGGCGGGCCACCTGGCGACGTACGTCGTCGCGGCGCGGGCGGTCGGGGTCACCGCGTCCTTCGCCACGCTGCTGCCGCTCGCCGTGGTGGTGCTGGTGGCGGCCGGGCTGCCGACCAACGTCGCCGGGTGGGGGCCTCGTGAGGGCGTCGCGGCATGGGTGTTCGCGGCGGCCGGGCTCGGTGCTGGGCAGGGGGTCGCGACGGCGGTGGCGTACGGCGCGATCGTCGCCGTCGCCAGCCTGCCGGGCGCGGTCGTGATGGTGCTGGGATCAGCCCGGCGCCGCGTCGTACCGGCCGTGCTGGCGGGAGAGGGAGGGGTCCATGCCTGAGCGTCCGTACACGATCCTCAGCTGCGGCATCTCGCTGGATGGGTACCTCGACGCGGCCACTTCCGAGCGGCTGGTGCTGTCCAACGAGGCGGACCTGCGGCGCGTGGACGCCGTGCGCGCCGAGTCCGACGCGATCCTGGTCGGGGCGGCCACCGTCCGCAACGACAACCCGCGGTTGCTGGTGCGGAGGCCGGAGCTGCGCGAGGAACGGCTGCGGCGCGGGCTCGGGGAGTCGCCAACGAAGGTGACCGTCACCGAGGGCGGCTGCCTGGATCGGGGCAACAACTTCTTCACCGCCGGCGACGGCGAGAAGCTCGTGTACTGCGCGAGCGCAGCCGTCGCGCGGGTGCGTCGCGGTCTCGCCGGCGTGGCGACCGTGATCGACGCCGGGCGGCCGGTCGACCTCGCAGACGTGGTCGGGGACTTGCGGGGCCGGGGGGTGCGGCGGCTGATGGTGGAGGGCGGGGGCCGGATCCACACCCAGTTCCTGACCCGAGACCTCGCCGACGAGCTCCACCTCGTGGTGGCGCCGTTCTTCGTCGGGGACGCCAGGGCCCACCGGTTCGTCGGCTCGGGTGCGTTCCCGTGGAACCCCGGGCACCGGGCCCACCTCGCGGAGGTGCGGCAGATCGGCGACGTGGTGCTGCTGCGCTACGCGCTGTCCTCACGGTTCGCCGGGGTGGTGTGATGCCACGGGTCACCGCTGCCACGGTGCGTCAGCAGGTCGGGCTGCCACTGCGGCTGACGGATGACGTCGACGTCGATGCCCGGATCTTCACTTTCGACGGGCTCGGCGACAGCTCGAGCACGTCGTGCTGGCGCTGGGTGACCGGGCCCGGTCACCCACGAAGCCGCCCGCTGAGCAACGCTCAGCCCTGGCCGGCGCTGTACGAGTACGACGAGGTGGAGCCGCGCACGAGGTGACGTCATGCGGCGCGCTCAGTGGGGTGGCGACCGGGCACGCGGAACAGGACCACCGCGACTGCCAGAGGCCAGGACACACCGCGCCACCCTGGCCCGGGTCCAGCAGCGCCTCGGCGACCCAGCGGCGATTGGACCCTTCGAACGGGCCATCGCTGATGCGCTGTCGGTCGGGGACGGGCGCCGCGCCGCCACCGCTCGGCTCAACCTGGCCCGGCACCTGCGCGGTGCGGGCAGCAACGATGCGGCCGTGGCGTTGCTGGAGGAGAACCACCGGTGGTACCGCTCCGCCGGTGGCGGCGACTTCGCCCTGCTCACCGACTGCGTACTGGCCGCCGAGCGCGACGACGAGGACACCTTGAGGTCCGTGCTGGACGAAGCCCGGTCGACCGACAACCTGGAGGTGCAGGACTTCGCCTCGACGCACTCGCCCGACTGGCCGCCGAGATGACCGACCGTGAGAGGTCCACCGACCTACTCGCCGAGTCAGACCGGCTCGCCGCCCGACTCGCCCACGTCGTCGATGAGCGCGACCGCCTGGGACGCAACCGTTGCGAAGAAGAAGGCCATGGAGTCCAGTGAGACCCCGACCGGGGCTCCTCGCATCCACGCGGCTTGCCTCAAGCGCTGCCGGAGGTTGGCGCTAACGAACCTCGGTGATGACCGACCTACGCCCGCTGTCGGGCGGGATTGAGGACGGCGAGGATGGCCTGGATCAGTGCTCATCAGCCGGGTGAGTCGTGCGCTGCACAGTTCCAGTGAATCCGTGTGCCGGTGGATGCTCTACCGGGTGAGGATGCGCCGGTGACGAAGTCAGTTGTCGTTCGGGATGCTGGGGTGCCGGAGACGCTCGTGGGCTGCGCATGGGCTCGAACACCTTGAGCGACAACGCGCTGGCGCAAGCGTGTGAGCGTG
>JBKJON010000169.1:0-3507 GCA_046595715.1 Marmoricola sp. | reverse complement strand
CCGCACCGGAGGGTGTCGAGGTGAAGGTGACCAAGTCTGGCAAGAGCCGACGCATGCCGATCGCCGACCGGGTGCTGCCGCTCGTCAAGGCCTGCGCCGACGGCAAGGGTTCGGATGACCTGCTGTTCACGACCCGGACCGGGCATCAGCTGCACGCCACGTCCGTCAAGCGCGCGGTGCACTGGTCGAGGATCGCCCAGGGTCGTCGCATCCACGACCTCAGGCACACCGCGGCGTGCCTGTGGCTCTCCCGCGGTGTCGACCCGGTGACTGTGCAGGCGTGGCTCGGGCACGCCTCGATCGCCACGACCAACATCTACCTGCACCACCTCGGATCGTCCGCCGACAGGGCTGGACTGGCGCGTCTGAATGCGCTGGGGGGCGCCGGGGGTGCGCACGAGGCGAGGACCGGGGAATGACATCGACCGAAGTCTGGGCGGCGCTGTGACGTTCCTGCAGGTGAGAGGGGGTTCGGGATCGGAGCCGCCTATCGGAATCGAACCGATGACCTTCTCATTACGAGTGAGACGCTCTACCGACTGAGCTAAGGCGGCGCAGCGCCCGGCCGGTCAGCCGGGCACGCCGGACGAGTATAGGGCCGGGTGCCGGGGGGTTTCCAAACCGGTCAGCAGGACAAGCCGTCCTGGGGCACCTTGCCGCCGACGAGGTAGGACTCGATGGCGCTGTCGACGCACCGGTTGCCCTGCATGAACCCGGTGTGACCGTCCCCGTCGCGGCTGACCAGCACCCCTGACGTGAGCTCCTTGGCCAAGGACACCGCTTGCTCGTACGGCGTGGCCGGGTCGCGCGTCGTACCGACCACCACGATCGGCGGGGCGCCCTCGGCGGCCAGCGCCTTCGTACGGCTGCCGCTCTTGACCGGCCAGGACGCACACGACGAGAGGCCGTAGGCGAAGATCCGGCCGAACGTGGGCGAGGCGTTCTCGAACCTGCCGAAATAGCTGGGCACCTCGCTGCTGGGGACGTAGTCGTCGTGGTCGAGACAGTTCACGGCGTACAACGCCTCGGTGGAGTTGTCGGTGTAACTTTTGAAGCCCCGGGAGGTGTAGGTGTCCGAGAGCATCAGCAGCCGGTCGCCGTTGCCGTTGAGCGCCTGGGTCAGGGCCGAGGTCAGCAGCGGCCAGTAGGACTTGACGTAGAGCGGCAGGATGATCCCGTAGAGCGCCAGTCCCTCGGTCAGCTCCCGGCCGCCGGAGGTCGACAGCGGCTGAGCGTCGGCCTTCGCCAGCAGGTCCTTGATCGTCTGCGACCCGGCCTCGACGGTGTCACCCAGGACACAGCCGCCCCGGCCCACGCAGTTCTGCAGATAGGCGCGCAGCGCAGTCTCGAACCCCTTGGCCTGGCCAAGGGAGAGCTCCTCGTTGGACAGAGCGGGGTCGATCGCACCGTCGAGCACCATGCGACGTACGTGGGTGGGGAACAGGTCGGCGTAGGTCGCGCCCAGGAAGGTGCCGTAGGAGGCCCCGAGGTAGTCCAGCTGGCGCTCGCCGATCGCTTCGCGCAGGACGTCCATGTCCTTGGCCGCCTCCACCGTCGAGATGTGCCGTGCGAGGTCGCCGCCCTTGTCCAGGCAGCCCTGACCGAACTCGCGGATCAACCGGTCGAGCCGGCGCACCTCGTCGGCGTTGTCCGGGTCGGGGTCGGCGCTGAGGAACTCGTCGGTCTGCTCGGTGTCCGCACACTCCAGTGGGGTGCTCTCTCCCACCCCGCGGGGGTCGAAGCCGACGATGTCGAAGTACCGGGTCAGCTGGTTGCCGAAGACCGAGGCACCGGACGAGGCGTAGTCGACGCCCGAGCCTCCCGGTCCGCCCGGGTTCACCACGAGCTGACCGACGCGCTCACCCCGGTCGGTCGCGGGAGCCCGAAGCACGACCAGCTCGATCGTCTGCCCCTCGGGCGCCGAGTAGTCGAGCGGCACCGTGAGCCTGGCGCACTGGTTGTCCCCGCACGCCCGCCAGTCCAGGTCCTGCTCGTAGAAACGGGCCAGCTCCGCGGGGTACGACGGGCGCTCGGCCGTGGTGCTGGGCTCGGGTGGTGCGGCGAGCGGGGCGCTGCCACCGGCGTCGTTCCTGAAGAAGGACCAGGCAGCGGAGCCAGCCAGACCGGCGCCGGTCAGCCCGAGGGCGAGCACCAGCGCTACGGCGACGACGATCGTGAGGGTGCTGTGGCTGCGCCGCGGCGGAGGAGGGGGAAGGGGGGCGGACATGCGCCAACCCTAGGGGCGGCATCCCAGTTCGGGAGGCGTCTTGCGGATCAGTCGCGAGTCACCCGGAGGGCGACCATCATCGACTCCAGGGCCAGCAGCGGCGGGACGTTGAACTCCAGCATCTGCTCGCGGGCCTCGAAGATCGCCTCGATGCACGCGAGGCTCCGCTCCGGCGCCGAGGCGTTGGCCAGCGCGACGACATCGCCACGAAGCTCGGCGTTCACCAGCTGCGACCGGGCGCCCAGTTGGAGGGTGAGCACGTCGCGGTAGACCGAGATCAGGTCCATCAGACCGCGGTCGACCACGTCGAGGACGCGCCGCTTGGCCCTGGTCTTCTGCGACTTCTCCATGTCGCGCAGGGCCGGGGCGTACTCGCGGGGTCGACGCCCGCGCTCCACGACGCCGTAGATCCGGTCGAGGTCGACCTTCTCGCGCTGGTCGTGCGCGCTGGTGAGCGCCTCGGCCTCGTCCTTGGCGATCTCGTGCAGGTCGGAGGCCGCCGACATGCAGGCTCCCAGAGAGGTCAACCGGGCCGGGATGGCAACGACCTCGCGCCGGCGGCGACGGGTGTCCTCGTCGCGCGCCAGCGCCCGGGCACGGCCGATGTGGCCCTGGCTGGCGCGGGCGGCGTACGCCGCGGTCTCGACGCCGAGTCCCTCGGTGCGGACCAGGAAGTCGGTGACGTCGTCGACCGACGGGGTGGCCAGTACGACAAGCCGGGTCCGGGAGCGGATCGTGGGCAGGACGTCCTCGACCGTCGGCGCACAGAGCAACCACACCGTGCGGTCGGTAGGTTCCTCGATCGCCTTGAGCAGGGCGTTGGCCGCCTGGTCGGTGAGCCGGTCAGCGTCCTCCACGACCATCACCTGCCAGCGGTTGCCCACCGGAGCCAGCGCCGAGCTGCGCACCAGGTCACGCACCTCGTCGACGCCGATGGAGAGCTTCTCGGTGCGGGTGACGCGCACGTCGGGGTGCGAGCCCACGTCGACCTCGTGGCACGAGTGGCACTGGCCACAGCCCCCGATCTCGCACTGGAGCCCGGCCGCGAAGGCGATCGCCGCGTTGGACCGGCCCGACCCGGGAGGACCAGTGAAGAGCCAGGCGTGCGACATGTCGCCGGCGACCGCGCGCTGCAGTCGCTCGACCAGGGCGCCCTGCCCGACGAGCCGGTCCCAGACGGTGGCTGACGGCGCGACGGTCATCGCGGCACCCGCTCGAGCAGGGGGCTGATCCGGGCCAGGACGGCCTCGGCGATCTCGAGGATCGGCGCTCGTGCGTCG
>JBKJON010000158.1:0-3341 GCA_046595715.1 Marmoricola sp. | reverse complement strand
CGGCGAGCACACCGCCGAGACTCCCGGTGTGACCGAGCACCTGTGGATCCTCGACCACGACGGCGAGCGCGCGGTGATCGCGACCATCGCGGCGACGAACGTGGCGCCCGAGGACTTCGAGCGGCTCGACGACATCGTCGAGAGGGTGCGCTGGAGGACCGGTTGACACCCGGGGAAGCATGGGGCGTAGGAGGTGCGCCGTGGCACAGGTCAACAAGGGTCGCTTCACCGTGGACTTCGGGGACCGGGAGGAGGTCGTGGTCTTCCTCATCGGGATGCGGATCAACAAGCCGTGGAAGGTCCACCAGTGGCTCCCGGTGTTCACCGCGATGCCCAGGATGCTGCGCCACCTCGACAAGCACCCCGAGAAGGGGCTGCTGCACTGGGAGCAGTACCTCCCCCTGCTGACGGTGCAGTACTGGAACTCCTTCGACGACCTCGCCCGCTTCGCCCGCGACAAGGACGACCCCCACCTGGACACCTGGCGGAAGTTCAACCGGCGGGTGGCCGGCTCGGGCGACGTCGGCATCTGGCACGAGACCTACGTCGTGAAGACCAAGGACATCGAGTCGATCTCGGGCAACATGCCGGCGCGGGGCCTGGCCGCCGCGACCGGCGCGGTCCCCGTGGCACGAGGCCGCGACTCCGCCGCAGCGCGCGCGGGCCGTGGCGCGGACGAGCCGGCGCTCCCGCCGTACTGACCGACCCAGGGCGGGCCCGGAGCCTCTATGCCTGGCGCCTCACAGGTGCCTAGGTTGACGCCATGACATCCGGGGTCGACGTGGTCGTGGTGGGTGGCCGCATCGCCGGCTGCCTGAGCGCGATCCGTCTTGCCCGCCTCGGAGCGTCCGTGCGTCTGCTCGAGTCGCACACCCTCGCCTCAGACACACTGTCCACCCACTTCTTCCGGGGCGACGGCCTGGTCCGCTCGCTGCGCGACGTCGGCGTCCTGGAGGAGGTGCTCGCGACGGGGGCACCGCCGTTGCGGTGCGAGTACTTCTCACTCGACGGCGGCGAGTTCACCCTCAACCCTCCGCAGGAGCCGGGCGACCTGGGCTTCTGCCTGTCCGTCCGGCGACGCGCGCTCGACGGGATCCTGGCTCGAAGGGCTCGCGAGGAGGGCGTCGACGTGCGCGAGCAGACCCGCGTCGTCGACGTGGTGCGCGACGGCGACCTGGTCGTCGGTGTCGTGGACGGTGACGGCACGACACACCGCGCCGGCGTCGTGATCGGCGCGGACGGCCGCCGGTCGACCGTGGCGAGGCTGGTCGGCGCGCGTGAGGAGGAGCGGCACCCCGCGGCTCGCGCGATGTACTACCGCTACGCCGCCGGGTGGCCGACGCAGGACCCTCCCGGCCCGGAGTTCCTGATGCTGGGAGACCACTTCGCCTATGCCTTCCCGAGCGACGAAGGCCTGGTGTGCTTGGCGATCAGCGTGCCGGTGAGCCACCACGAGTCGGGGCTCGACGCCGGCGCCTTTTTGCACGACGCGTTCACCCGCCATGCCCTGACGGCCGAGCGCATGGCGGGCACGACGTGGGCGAGCTCCCTCTTCACCGGCATCCCGGCCGACAGCGTGTGGCGCGAGGCCTGCGGCCCGGGCTGGGCGCTCGTCGGTGACTCCGGCTCGTCACAGGACCCCTGGGCCGGGCTCGGGATGGACTCCGCCGCGCGTCAGGCCGAGGCGTTCGCGGAGGCCTACGCCGGCGGGGACTGGCAGGAGACCTATCCCAGCCTGCGGAGCGAGAGGACGTACGCCGGGTTCGCGGCCACGGCGCGGTTCGCACCGGACCTGCGCCAGATCCTCGAGCCGCAGAGCGACTGACGCGACGAGGCCCCCACCGTGATCCGGTGGGGGCCTCGTGCGCTCGAGGAGCGGTCAGCCGAAGTGCAGGTAGCCCGCGGCCACGCCGCAGGACAGCTGCGAGTTGGAGCAGTAGTAGTCGTAGCCGTTGAAGTTCACGCCGCGGGTGCCGAGCGTCATCCCCGTGCTGCTGACGTGCCAGCTCAGCGACTCCTGGACGTGGTAGTAGCCGGCGCCGACGTTGAAGTTCATCTGGGGCAGGCGGACCGCGGAGTTGTAGCCCATCGAGTAGGCCCTGTTGACCGAGGTGTAGAGCGCCCAGGCGGAGCCGTTCCAGCGGTAGACGCGGTACTGGATGCGCACGTCCTGCGCGGCGGTGGCGCTCGGCGACTTGCCGACCGTCGGGCCCGGGACCTGGACCTGACGCTGCAGGCAGTTGCCGGCCGGGTAGCAGCTGTTCACCGTGGTGCCCTTGACCGACCCGGGCGAGATCGTGCCGGGCGAGCCGGAGGCGCCGTAGAGCTGGACCGCCTGGGCGGAGCCGAGGTTGGTGCCCATGAAGGCGACGAGGACGGCGGCGAGGGCGAGGATCGAGCGGCGGATCTGGGACATCTGGTTCTCCTTGGTGTGGGGCCCTGTGTGGGCCGTTGGGATGAATCTGTCGTGAGGGGCTTAGCAACCGCTTAGTGCCGGCGAGCTGGTTTCAGCTGATGACCTTGACCTGCACCCGGACGACGTCGCGGATGCCGTCGCCGACGGGGTTGTGGACCGCGTGCAGGGCCCAGGTGGCGAGCTGGCCGATCTTGGCGGTGGAGCCGACGCGCACGGTCAGCTTGATGCTGCGCGTGCCGGCCGGGGGGACGCCGAGCAGGGAGTAGGTGCCGCCCGCCACCTGCGAGGTGACGTTGCTGCCTGACCGGGTCCAGGTGCGGCTGAGTCCTGCGGTGCTGCTGCGGGCCTCGGCGAGCGACCAGTTGTCGGCGGTGTCTCCGTCGTTGCCGATCCGGACGGTGAACGTCTTCGTCGCGCCCCGCTTGAGGGAGACCTGCACGGTCTGACCGGAGCCGGAGGTGTTGTAGACCCCGTTGCCGCGGTAGGTGCCGGTCCCCACGCGGACCTCGCCGTCGGGACGGAAGACGGGGGCCGGGTCGGTGGGAGGCGTCGGGTCGGTCGGCGGGGTCGGGTCCGTGGGAGGCGTCGGGTCGCCGGTCACAGGCTGCTCGATGGCGTCACCGAGGGTGCGGCGGGCCTGGTCCAGGGCGGCCTGGCTGAAGGTCGAGGAGTACGCCGCGGCGTCGATGTTGCCGCCGAGGAGCGACAGCGCGGTGCTGCGGGCGAGGTCCGCGGTCTCCGGGTTCGAGGCGGCGAGCTTGAGGTACTCGTAGTCCTCGCGTCCGTCGCGCATCCTCTTCAGCCGGATCGACTCGACGGGGATGTCGGTGGTGCCGCCGATGCAGCCGGGCGCGGTGCCGGGGGTGCAGGCCTTGCCGGGGTAGAAGAGGGTGGCGTCACCGTTCATGCCCGACTCGTAGAGGCA
>JBKJON010000112.1:0-2670 GCA_046595715.1 Marmoricola sp. | reverse complement strand
CGACGCCGGCCCGGTGCAGTCACCGGCACTGATGCGGGTCGGCACCACGAACGGCAACCACGGCAGGTCCAAGGACGCCGCGGCGAACCCGACGACGCTGTCAGACGTCTACTTCCGCGTCGGCGGACCGCACATCGGTAGGACCCGTGTCGCCCTCGAGGTCAACAGCGACGACGTCCTGATCGACCACACCTGGGTGTGGCGCGCCGACCACGGCACTGAGGGCTTCACCCGTGGGGTCAACGGTGATACCGACCGCTGGCAGACCAACACCGCGGCCAACGGCGTCATCGTCAACGGTGACGACGTCACGGCGACCGGGTTCTTCGTCGAGCACTTCCAGCAGCACAACGTGATCTGGAACGGCGAGCGTGGCACGACGGTGTTCTTCCAGAACGAGCTGCCGTACGACGCCCCGACCCAGGCGGACTGGACCCACGACGGCGTCCTGGGATGGTCGGCGTACAAGGTGTCGGACCGCGTCAAGCAGCACCGCCTGTTCGCGGGAGGCGCCTACGTGTTCAACCAGAACAACCCCTCGATCCACACCGAGAACGGGTTCGAGGTGCCGAAGACCCCGGGGGTCTCCCTGCACCACGTCCTCACGGTCAACCTCGGTGCGGGCACCATCGACCACGTGGTCAACGGGGTCGGCGGTCCTGCCGACGCGACGAAGGTGGGGATCCCCGTCTACGTGACGGACTACCCCGCGAAGTAGCCGCCTGCGGTGGGCCGGGTCACGATCGTGGCCCGGCCCACCGTCTGCGTCCCCGTCCCGGAGCACCCGGCGCGCCAGCACGGTGGCCGAGTCCTCAGGCGGAGTCGCGGACGATGACGTCGAGCAGGTCGCCCCAGGGCGCCACCGAGTCCTCGCCGTCGCCCTGCAGCCCCCTCACCACCAACGCGGCGAGGTGCCGTGCCTGGGCGTCCAGGGACTGCGAGACGGTCGTCAGTGGCGGGACGGTGAACGGTGCCGCAGGGCCGTCGTCGACACCGATCACGGCGAGGTCGGCGGGAGCAGTGAGGCCCTCGGCTCGCAGGGCGGCAAGGACCGCGATGGCCACGTCGTCGTTGTAGGCGGCCACCGCGGTCGGCGCCGGATCGCACCGTCGCCAGCCTCGCACCGCGACCACCGCAGACTCCAGCGACTGCTCGATCGAGATCACCTGCGGCGCAACCAGACCCGCTTCGGCACATTCGGCCCGCGCTCCTTCCAGACGCAGCTCGACGAACTGCTGGACCCGCGGGTCGGTCGCGGCGGCATACCCGATGACCCGGTGACCCGACGCGTTGAGGTGCCGCACCTGCAGGCGACCGATGTCGCGCTGGGAGGTGGTGAAGATCCCGGCGGCTCCCGGGTCGTCGAGGAGGGTGCCGAGGACCTGAACGCCGGCCCGATGCATGACCTCCCGGTCCTCTGGCGTGAACGCGGTGAAGCCGACCACCGCGCGCGGGGTGACGACCCGCAGCAGGTCGCTGAGGGGCCGCCCGCCGCGCAGGTGGTGCACCAGCAGGGATAGCCCCCGCTCAGCCAGCTCGCCCGCCAAGTGGTCGAGCAGAGTGTCCACCGCCGGGCCGAGGGGCCAGTCCGGCAGGACGTAGAGGACCAGGTCGCTGCGACCGGTGCGCAGGGTGCGGGCCGCTGCCGAGGGGGTGTAGCCGAGGCGTTCGGCCGAGGCGCGGACGCGTGCCCGGGTCTGATCCGAGATCGTGACCCCGGGGGTGTCGTTGAGGACGTAGCTGACCGTCGTCCGGGAGACACCGCTGTCACGCGCGACGTCGGAGCTCGTGACGGTGCGCAACTCAACTCCTCGACGGCTCGGACCCTGTTGCCAGCACCCTACTGACCGCGACGACCGATCAGGAGCAGCCTCAGCTGAGGTCTGCCAGCGGCATGGACGCGGTGTTGATGCAGCCGGCGGGCTTGCCCAGGCGGTACAGGCCACCGCGGTCGCCGGTGGCCATCCCGCTCGGGGAGGCGCTGGAGATCAGGGGATACATCTGCTGGGTGTTGGTGGTGACGTGGGCCAGGCCGAACGCGTGGCCGAGCTCGTGCAGCAGCAGGTTGGTGCGGCGCAGGCCCGTCCCGAACCCGGCCTTGGTCTGCGTCAGCATCTGTGGGGTGTCGATGACGACGAACCCGCGCAGCGCTGCCGTCGTGTAGGTGGTCGAGCCGTTGGCCGTGCGCGAGACCCACGCCGCGTAGAGCCCGCCCTCACCGAGGACCGAGCCGCTGAGGCCGTAGGTGGTCTTGCTGGGGCTGGTGTAGGCGATGACGAGCTCGGCGGTCTGCTTCGGCATCGAACCGACTTGGGGGACCTCGGTGGTGGATCCCTTGTAGGAGAAGGTCATTCCCGTGTAGGTCGCGATCCGGCCGACCGCGGTCTTGGTCTCTGCGAGCACCGTGGACCGCTGGGCGGTGGGGACCGCGGCGAGGTTGACCTTCCACGTGACGGCGGTCTGGCAACCGTTCCAGCGCAACGGCACCTTGGACCCGTTGGGCAAGGTGAGGTAGGTGAACTTGTAGGTCGCCGTGGCGCCGGCTGCGGCCTGGGGGGTGGCAGCGGTGACGGCGGCGGCAAAACCCAGCATGGCTGTCGCTGCGACAGTTGGCGCGAAGGCCTTTCGGGGCAGGAGTGTGCGCATGGGGAGTCCTTCAACGAGGGCGAG
>JBKJON010000107.1:0-5515 GCA_046595715.1 Marmoricola sp. | reverse complement strand
CATCGTCATCGGCTACGGCCGGGTCGAGGGCAAGTCGGTCGGCGTCGTGGCCAACCAGCCGATGCAGTTCGCCGGCACGCTCGACATCGACGCCTCCGAGAAGGCCGCCCGCTTCGTGCGCACCTGCGACGCCTTCAACATCCCGGTGCTGACCTTCGTCGACGTCCCTGGGTTCCTGCCGGGCACCGACCAGGAGTGGAACGGCATCATCCGCCGCGGCGCGAAGCTGATCTACGCCTACGCCGAGGCGACCGTGCCGCTGGTCACGATCATCACTCGCAAGGCCTACGGCGGCGCCTACGACGTGATGGGGTCCAAGCACCTCGGCGCCGACATGAACCTCGCCTGGCCCACGGCACAGATCGCCGTGATGGGAGCCCAGGGAGCCGCCAACATCCTGCACCGCAAGGAGCTGGCGAAGATCAGTGAAGACGGTGGCTCCGCCGAGCAGGTCGAGGCGCGCCGCGCCGAGCTGATCGCAGACTACGAGGACACGCTGGCCAACCCCTACGTGGCCGCCGAGCGCGGCTACATCGACGCGGTCATCACCCCCCACGAGACGCGCATCGAGATCGTCCGGTCGCTCAGGCTCCTGGCCTCCAAGCGCGAGACGCTGCCCCCCAAGAAGCACGGGAACATCCCGCTGTGAGCAACCGATGAGCGACACGCCCCCCGATCAGCCGTCCGAGCAGCCGCCGCTGCTGCGCGTCGTCAGGGGTGAGCCCACCCCGGAGGAGGTGGCCGCCCTGGTCGCGGTCGTCTCGGCGCTCTCGGTAGGCGAGGCGGACACCCGGCCCCCGCCCCGTCCCGAGTGGGGCGCGCACCACCGCAAGCTGCGCACCCCGCTCCGTCACGGCCCCGGCGTGTGGCGCGCCGGCGCGCGCTGACAGGGGTCACCGATGGCCACCCCTCCGCGCCTGGTCCTCGCCTCGGCCTCGCCGGCGCGGCTCACGACACTCCGCAACGCCGGCCTGTCCCCCGAGGTGGTGGTCAGCGGCGTCGACGAGTCCACCGTCGAGCTGACCGAGGCCTCGGAGTACTCCCTCAAGCTGGCCCAGCTCAAGGCGGTCGCCGTCGCCGCCACCGAGAAGCGCGCGATCGTGGTCGGCTGCGACTCGGTGCTGGCCCTGGACGGCGAGATCCTCGGCAAGCCGGCCAGTGACGCCGAGGCGATCGCTCGCTGGAAGCAGATGCGTGGCCGGGCCGGCGTCCTGCACACGGGGCACTGCGTCATCGACACCCACCGCGAGGTGTGGCTGGCCCGCTCGGCCGCCACCCAGGTGCGGTTCGCGCACGTCTCCGACGAGGAGATTGAGGCCTACGTCGCGACGGGCGAGCCGTCAGCGGTGGCCGGCGCCTTCACCCTCGACGGGCTCGGCGGGGCCTTCGTTTCCGGTGTCACGGGCGACCCCCACAACGTCGTAGGTATCAGCCTTCCGCTGCTGCGGCTGATGTTCGAGGAGCTCGGATTCGTGTGGACGGAGTTCTGGACGACGCGCTGACTCGTGCTCGCCGACACCGCCCTGGAACACCTTCCCGTGCTTCTTGAAGACGAACCGTCGGAACGCCCAGAACCGGAACACCATGCCCAGCGCGGCTCCGACGACGTTGGACGAGATGTTGTCGGCGAGCGCCGACTGCCAGTCCAGGACGTTGCGCGTCACCCACAGGCAGGTCATCGGGATCACGAACGACGCCAGGTTGACCAGGGCGTAGTGGAGGAAGCCGCCACCGGGGCCGGAGGGCCTGCGGTGCTTGAAGGCGAAGCGTCGACTTCCGTAGAAGCTGATGCCCATGCCCACACAGTTGGCGACGAACCACGAGGTGACCGGCCAGCCGTTGAGCGGTCCCGGGTTGAGCACCATCGGGAGGCCGTGGACGAGGAGGTTGAACAGGACGACGGCGACGAGGGTGGCGGCGATGTTGACCACGGAGAACTTCGCCACCTCACCGCCGAGGCGACGCAACCGCGATCCCATGACGCCAGCCTAGGGCGCAACAGGGCACGATGAGCGCATGCGCGGAATCATCCTCGCCGGTGGAACCGGCTCACGGTTGCACCCCGTGACCCTCGGTGTCAGCAAGCAGCTGGTGCCCGTCTACGACAAGCCGATGATCTACTACCCGCTCAGCACGCTGATCCTGGCCGGGATCCGCGACATCCTGCTGATCACGACGCCGCACGAGGCCGCGTCGTTCGAGCGCCTGCTGGGCGACGGGTCGAGGTTCGGGGTCTCGCTCAGCTACGCCACCCAGCCGAGCCCCGACGGTCTCGCGCAGGCCTTCACCATCGGCGCCGACTTCATCGGCGGCGAGTCGAGCGCGTTGATCCTCGGGGACAACATCTTCTACGGCCACGGCTTCGGTCGGCAGCTCGAACGCTTCAGCCACCTCGACGGCGCGTCGGTGTTCGCCTACCGGGTCTCGGACGCCTCTGCCTACGGCGTGGTCGAGTTCGACCGTGACGGCCAGGCGATCTCGCTGGAGGAGAAGCCGGAGCACCCCCGCAGCAGCTTCGCCGTCCCAGGCCTCTACTTCTACGACAACGACGTCATCGAGATCGCCCGCAACCTGAAGCCCTCCCCTCGCGGGGAGTACGAGATCACCGACGTCAGCCGGCACTACCTCGAGCAGGGACGCCTCAACGTCGAGGTGCTCGAGCGTGGGTTCGCCTGGCTGGACACGGGCACCTTCGACTCGCTCCACGACGCCGGCAACTTCATCCGCACCATCGAGCACCGTCAGGGGCTGAAGGTGGGCTCGCCCGAGGAGGTGGCCTGGCGCCGGGGCTTCCTGACCGACGACGAGCTGCGTGAACGCGCCGAGCCGCTGCTCAGGTCCGGCTACGGCCAGTACCTACTCGCGCTGCTGGAGACCAAGGACTTCTGAGGCGGCCTGCCGCCAGCGCTCCTCCCACAGCCCGATCGGCGCGATCCCGTGGGCGTGCAGCCTCGCGTGGCCGAGCACGGAGTACGCCGGCCGCGCAGCGGGCCTGCCGACGCCGTCCGAGCCGGTGGGACCGACCACGTCCGGGCTCACGCCGGCCGACTCGACCACCCGGCGGGCGAACTCGAACCACGAGGTCTCACCTGTCGAGGTCGCGTGCCACGTGCCGGCGGGGGCATCGGCCTCGACGAGGCGCACCATCAGCTCGGCGACGTCGCGCGTCCAGGTGGGCTGGCCGAGCTGGTCGTCGACCACGTTGACCGTGCCGCGTTCACGGGCCAGGTTCACGATGGTGCGCGGAAAACAGGCGCCGTGGGCGCCGTACAGCCAGGCGGTCCGCAGGATCAGGTGGTTCTCCGGCGCGGCGCTCCGCACTGCCTCCTCGCCGGCGGCCTTGGTGCGTCCGTAGGCAGACGCGGGGGCGAGGTGCGCGTCCTCCTCGTAGGGTGCCCGCGCGGTGCCGTCGAAGACGTAGTCGGTGCTCACGTGCACCAGCCGGGCCCCGTGGCGCCTGACCGCGACCGCCAGGATGCCGGGCGCGACGGCGTTGATCTCCAGGGCCTGGCCCTCATGGGTCTCAGCGTCGTCGACCGCGGTCCAGGCAGCGCAGTTGACCACCACCTCGTGCCCCGCGACGGCCGCGTCGACGGCATCCACGTCAAGGAGGTCGAGGTCGCCCCGGCCGACGTCGGTGTGCCCGATGCCTCGCGCGTCCAGGACACGCAGCACGTCGGTGCCCAGCATGCCCGTTGCGCCCGTCACCAGCCACGTCACAGCGTGAGGGTATCCACCGGCTAGCCTGCCCCGATGGAGACCCGCGAGCTGTCCGTCGCCGGCGCGTTCGAGGTGACCCCGGTCCAGCACGGCGACGACCGCGGTGTCTTCCTCGAGTGGTTCCGCGAGGACGTCTTCTCCGAGATCGCTGGGCACCCCTTCCGTCTGGCCCAGGCCAACTGCTCCGTCTCGAGCGCCGGCACCCTCCGCGGCATCCACTTCGCCCTGCTCCCCCCCGGCCAGGCCAAGTTCGTCACCTGCGCGCACGGCGCCGCGTTCGACGTCACGGTCGACCTGCGGCTCGGCTCCCCGTCGTACGGCCAGTGGGACGCGGTGCTCCTGGACGACCAGGACCGGAGGGCGGTCTACGTCCCCGAGGGGGTTGGCCACGCCTTCCTGGCCCTCGAGGACCACACGGTGGTCAACTACCTCTGCTCCGCCCCCTACGCTCCCGGCCGGGAACACGCCGTCCACCCTCTGGACCCGCAGCTCGCCATCACCTGGCCCACGACCGCCCGCGACGGCTCCCCGCTCACCGCCCTGCTCTCCCCCAAGGACGCCGCCGCCCCCACCCTGGCCGAGGTCAGGGACCAGGGCCTCCTGGCCACCTACCCCGCGCCGTAGTCCGCCGAGCGGGCAGTCCCGTCACGTCGTACGCCGCCGACCGGGCAGTCCCGTCACGCGTGACCGTGCCAGAAATGCCCGCTTGACGCCCTCCCGCGTGTCAGAAGAGCCCGCTCGACGCCCTCCCGCGTGCCAGAAATGCCCGCTCGACGCCCTCCCGCGTGCCAGAAAAGCCCGCTCGCCGGGCTAGAAGGTGGCCTTCGCCTTCAGGGGCTCCCACCAGTCGCGGTTCTCGCGGTACCAGGCGACGGTCTCCGCCAGCCCGCGTGTGAAGGGCACCTCTGGCCGGTAGCCGAGCTCGCTGCTGATCTTCGTGATGTCCACGGAGTAGCGCTGGTCGTGGCCGAGGCGGTCGGGGACCTGGCGGACGCGGTCCCAGCCGGTGCCGGTGGCCTCGAGCAGCAGGCCGGTCAGCGCCTTGTTGGACAGCTCGGTGCCGCCGCCGATGTTGTAGGTCTCGCCGGGACGTCCGCCCTCGAGCACGAGCTGGATGCCACGGCAGTGGTCGTCGACGTGCAGCCAGTCGCGGACGTTCGCGCCCACGCCGTACAACGGCACCTCGGCACCGTCCATCAGGTTGGTCACGAACAGCGGGACGACCTTCTCGGGGAACTGGTAGGGCCCGTAGTTGTTCGAGCAGCGCGTGATCATCACGGGCAGCCCGTGGGTGCGGTGGTAGGCCCGGGCGAACAGGTCGCTGGAGGCCTTGGAGGCGGAGTAGGGAGAGTTCGGGAGCAGCGGCTGCTCCTCGTCCCAGCTGCCCGACGCGATGGACCCGTAGACCTCGTCGGTCGAGACGTGCACGAAGCGCGCGATCCCGCGTTGGAGCGCAGCATCCAGGAGGGTCTGGGTCCCCACGACGTTGGTGGTGACGAAGTCGGCGGCACCGAGGATCGAGCGGTCGACGTGGCTCTCTGCCGCGAAGTGCACCACCGAGTCGCATCCGGCCAGCAGCACGTCGACGAGGCCCCGGTCGAGGATGTCGCCCTCGACGAACCGCAGCCGCGGATCGGCCTCGACGCTCGAGAGGTTGGCTCGGTTGCCTGCGTAGGTGAGCTTGTCGAGCACGACGACACTCGCCGGCTCGGCCCCTCCCCACGCACCGGTGAGCAGAGAGCGCACGTAGTGGCTGCCGATGAAGCCGGCCCCGCCGGTGACCAGGAGTCTCATC
>JBKJON010000091.1:0-3084 GCA_046595715.1 Marmoricola sp. | reverse complement strand
GATGCCGAGATAGGTCAGCAGGTAGGACGAGGCGCCGCGCAGCCGCTCCCAGATGGACGGGAAGTCCTCGGCGATCATCACCGTGCCGAGGTGCTCGCCGACGTGACCCTTGGCGAGGCTGAGGACCGGCACCTGGCTGACGAGCTGCCGGTCACCGCCCACCTGCATGACCCCGGACCAGCTGGCACCGACACCCACGGAGCGAGCGCCCAGCGGCAACGGCCGGGTCTCGAGGGAAGGATCGGTGGAGACCCGGACCCGTTCGTCCTCGTCGGCGATGGTCACCGCGGTGACGCGCGACTGGGTGACGGTCTGCAGGGCGAGGGTGGCCAGGCCGGTGCGCTGCTCCGGGAGGTCGAGGTTGTAGAGCACCAGGGGGTTTGCGGCGACCTGCTCGGCGAGCGCCGAGACCCGGCGCCCCTCGACACGGTTGAAGGTGGCCTGCGACTGGGCGAGGGACACCGCACCGACGCCGAGGAGGACCACCGCGATGATGCCGAGCTGGAGGAACAGGAGCTGCCCGGCAAGGGTCCCCCGCCGCAGTCCACGCATGACCACTATGAACTCAACCTTCTCTGGTGACACAAGGGGGACGAAGCGCCTGTCGGGCGGACACGATCATCTCGCTCGACCCACCCAACGCGAAAGAGGCCTCAACGATGAGCGCTCGAATCACCGGTCTGGTTGCCGCGGCAGCCGTGGCCTCCACCCTGCTGGTCTCCGCCTGCGGCGCCACCGCCGACAAGAGCTCGGGAGCCAGCGGCAGCGCTGACGCCAAGCCGGCGACCGGACTGCAGATCATGGTCCCGAACGCCCCCGGAGGTGGTTACGACACCACCGCGCGCAGCGCGGCGAAGGTCCTGGAGGACGAGAAGATCACCGGCAGCATGCAGGTGTTCAACCTCCCCGGTGCCGGTGGCACCGTCGGCCTCCAGCGTGTGGTCAACGAGAAGGGCAACGGCAAGCTCGCCATGCAGATGGGCCTCGGCGTCGTTGGCGCGGCCTACACGCAGAAGTCCAAGGCGACGTTGAACGACACCACCCCGATCGCGAAGCTGATCGAGGAGGCCGGCGCCATCGTCGTGCCCAAGGACTCGCCCTACAAGGACATCAACCAGCTCGTCACCGCGTGGAAGGCCAACCCCAAGAAGTTCGCGGTGGGCGGCGGATCGTCCCCCGGTGGTCCCGACCACCTGCTGCCCATGCAGCTCGCGAAGGCCGTCGGCATCGACCCCAAGGACGTCAGCTACGTGACGTACGACGGCGGTGGCGAGCTGCTGCCGGCACTGCTGGGCAACAAGATCGCCTTCGGCGCCAGCGGCTTCGGAGAGTTCCTCGCCCAGGTCGAGGCCGGTGACGTCCGGATCCTCGCCGTGACGAGCGAGAAGCCGGTGGACGTGCTCAAGGACGTCCCGACCCTCAAGGACAAGGGCATCGACCTGGTCTTCACCAACTGGCGCGGCATCGTTGCCCCTCCCGGCATCTCGGACGCGGACAAGAAGGTCTGGATCGACGCGCTGACCACGATGCACGACTCCCAGGCCTGGAAGGACGAGGAGAAGAAGCGGGGCTGGACCGACGCGTTCGAGACCGGTGACGACTTCTCGACCTTCCTCAAGGAGCAGGACACCTCGGTGGCCGACATCCTGAAGCAGCTGGGCCTGGCATGACCGAGCAGCACCCCGACACCCGTCCGGGGGTCAAGGACCGCGCACAGTTCGCACTGTGCGCGGGCCTCGGCCTCCTCGGCGCCTTCGTCCTGTTCGACGCCAGCCAAATCAGCGACGTGTCGAGCAGCAACGACCCGGTCGGCCCCAAGCCCATGCCGATCCTGCTCGGGGTGCTGCTCATCGTGGTCGCCGTGTTCTACGCCGTCGACGTCGCCCGCGGGGGCACGGGGGAGGCCGAGGAGGGCGAGGACGTCGACCTGTCCACCGCGGTGGACTGGCGCACCATCGGCCTGCTCATCGCCGCCTTCGCCCTGAACGCCGTCCTCATCGAGCCACTCGGCTGGGTGATCAGCGGGGCCCTCCTCTTCTGGGGGTCGGCCTTCGCCCTCGGGAACCGTCACCACGTCCGCGGCCTGGCCATCGGCATCGCGCTGTCGCTCATCACCTTCTACGCCTTCGCGGTCGGCCTCGGCGTCAACCTCCCGGCCGGCGTCCTGCAGGGAATCCTCTGATGGACAACATCACCAGCCTCATCGGCGGCTTCCAGGACGTGCTGTCCCCGATGAACCTGCTCATCGCCCTCCTCGGTGTCACGGTCGGCACGGCCGTCGGTGTGCTGCCCGGCATCGGACCGGCCATGACGGTCGCGCTCCTGCTGCCCATCACCTACGGCATGGAGCCGACGCAGGGTCTGATCCTGTTCGCCGGCATCTTCTACGGCGGCATGTACGGCGGGTCGACGACGTCGATCCTGCTCAACACCCCGGGGGAGTCGTCCTCGGTCGTGACCGCCATCGAGGGCAACAAGATGGCCAAGTCCGGTCGAGCCGCCCAGGCCCTCGCGACCTCGGCCATCGGGTCGTTCATCGCCGGCACCATCGGCACGCTCGGCATCGTCTTCCTCATGCCGCAGGTCGTGAAGTTCGCGATCAGCCTAGGAGCGCCGGAGTACCTCGCGATCATCCTGCTCACCTTCGTCGGTGTCACGGCGGTGCTGGGTGCCTCCCGGATCCGAGGGCTGGCAGCACTGTTGCTCGGCCTGACCATCGGGGTCATCGGCATCGACTTCGTCACCGGGCAGCAGCGCCTGACCGGTGGCCTGCCACAGCTGGCGGACGGCATCGACATCGTCGTCGTGGCCGTCGGCATCTTCGCCGTCGGCGAGGCCCTCTGGGTGGCTGCCCACCTGCGCCACACGGCCGGGTCGGTCATCCCCGTCGGACGGCCGTGGATGGGCCGCGAGGACTGGCGCCGGTCCTGGAAGCCGTGGCTGCGTGGCACCCTGCTCGGCTTCCCGTTCGGCGCGATGCCGGCCGGTGGCGCCGAGATCCCCACCCTGCTGTCCTACACGGCGGAGAAGAAGCTGACCAAGCACCCGGAGGAGTTCGGCCACGGCGCCATCGAGGGTGTCGCC
>JBKJON010000582.1:0-4838 GCA_046595715.1 Marmoricola sp. | reverse complement strand
GAGCAGCCCACCCCTGCCGACGCGGCGCGTGACCGCGTCGACGCCTGACCGAAGGAGTCACCATGTCCGACGCTTCTGGGCTCCTGGCTCTCGGCCAGGCACTCGACCAGTACCTGATCGGCGAGTACTCGCCACCGCCAGGAACCCAGACGGCGTTGGGCTTCCTGCCCGGCATCGCCGTCAACCCGGGTTCGTTCGCGCCGACCGGCGTGGTCAACCCATTCGCCGTGCAGACCTTTCTCAACAGCGTGATGAACGTGCTGGGCCCCGTGGTGGACGGACGCTTCTCCGGCATCATGTCGGCCCGCGACATCTACGGGGCGGTCATCAGCATCGCCCAGCCTGTCGACCCACCCGGCACCCCCGGCGGCGACGCGTTCAACCAGGTGCGGGGCATGGCGCTCGCGGAGTTCAGCGCCAGCCCCACCAAGCCGCTCGTGGCCGTCCCGCTGAACTGGTACGACGCCGGCGCCACCGAGGGCTGGTCGACGTTCACCTCCTCGTCCAGCAGCAGGACGGTGGAGGAGACGTCGACCTCGAGCGGGGAGGTGCCCACGAAACCCACAGCGGGACAGACCCCGCCGATTCTCCCGCCACCCACCGAACGCTTCGGCAAGCTGTGGCGCTGGCGGACCCTGGACTCCTCCGTGATCGCGGACGTGGTCGTGCCCTCCGCGGAGGCGACCGTCGAGAAGCCGGAGCCGGTGGTGATCCGCGACCACCGCGTCAGGATCGGCCGACCGGATGTGCTGGACCGCCTCGGTGTCGACCTGAGCGAGGTGGCGGTGCGGGACCACCGTTCGGTGTCGGGGTCCGCCCGGTTCTCGACCAAGACCGACCTGGCGGTCGCGCCGGCCAGGTCGGCCCTGATGGTCAACCGGCTGCTCGCCCGACCGGTTTCCCAGGCGGCCCCTGAACCAGCAGTGGCGGCCGAGGCGCCCGAGGTGCAGGTGCTGGCCACGGCCCCGCGCCGGCAGCTGATGGCCGCCCTGACCGTCGAGCAGCCGTTTCTCGCCCAGGGCGAGAACGTCCTGGTCCGCTCGCAGGCACTCGCACACCTGATCGAGGTCGAGACCCCGGCTCGGGTCGCGGAGATCGACGAGGACTTCGAGACGACCTCCACCCAGTCGGTCGAGTCGCACGACCTGACCCTCACCCTGGACTACTGCTTCGTCCAGGTCTCTCGTGACGAGTGGTGGAACGACGCGGTGCTGCGGATGCCCCGCTGGTACGCACCCGGCTCCAAGGCCGGCGCGTTCTCCTCCAGCAGCCAGGTCGAGGGGCTCCCGCTCGGGGTGCCGATCGCGATGGTGGTCACGCGCAACGTGTCCGTGAGGGGCACCTGGAGCGCGGCGGACCGGAGTGCGGCCGAGAGCCACACCAGCTTCGGGCCGTGGTCGACCCACGACTCGGCGATGGCCTACGACGCGTCGACCGAGACGGCCACGCTCGACATCCCGGGCATGCAGGTGGTCGCGGTCGTCTGCGCGGTGCTGCCACCACTCGCACCGGCTGACGACCCCACCCTGCCCGCCCCGCCGACCGGGGCGCCCACGAGCTGACCGCTCGACACCCGTCCACCCACCACCTCCTCACCCGGGGAAGAACGAGGCTTGATCATGACTCTCTACCCAGCAGCAGAATGGCGCCCCCTCGCGGCGGGCGATTCCGGAGTCCACATGAGCGCGCACGACATCGTCTGCGTGCACACCATGGTCGGCTTCCTGTCCGGCACCGAGCAGATGTTCCGGCAGGACGGATGGACCGGCACGGAGTCGCACTTCGGTGTCGGCGGCCCGGCCGACCCCGACCACGACGGCACCGTCTACCAGTGGGTCGACACCGACTTCCAGGCCGACGCGAACCTCGGGGGCAACCACCGGCTGATCAGCATCGAGACCAGCGACGGTGGCGACGAGACGAACCCCTGGTCGGAGGCCCAGCTCCAGTCCATCGCCGACATCATCGTGTGGTGCTGCCAGGAGTACGCCATCCCGGCCGAGCTGGTCGCCGACAGCGCACCCGGACGGCGCGGGATCGGCTACCACCGGCAAGGGATCGACCCGTGGCGGGTGGCCGGCGGCGAGACGTGGTCCAGATCCAACGGCAAGGTCTGCCCCGGTGACGTCCGCATCACTCAGCTCGTCGAGGACGTGATCCCCCGCGTGCAGAGACAGGTCGCGAGCGCGCAGGTGTCGATGCCACTGCGGTTCGACACCATCAGTCCGGAGGGCACTGCGAGCGGCACCGAGGTGGTGCTCACGGGATCCGGCTTCCTGGAGGCCACAGGAGTCTTCTTCGGCGACGTGTGGGTGGAGAGCTGGTCCATCGACAGTGACTTCCAGATCACCGCCACGGTCCCGGAGCCGATCACCAGCGGCCCGGTCTGGGTCGGCGTCACCTCGTCGGACGCTACGAGCGAGTCGCTGTCCTTCTCCTACGACGAGACGACCACCCCGACGATCTCCTTGTGGAGCATGACACCGGGCACCGGGACCAGTGGGCTCGAGGTCGTGCTCGACGGCTCGGGGTTCTCCAAGGCCACCGGCCTCTCCTTCGGCGACGTGTGGGTGGAGAGCTGGTCCATCGACAGTGACTTCCAGATCACCGCCACGGTCCCGGAGCCGATCACCAGCGGCTCGGTCTGGGTCACGCTCTCCTCGGCCGACGCGACCAGCGGGGGCCTGCTCTTCGCCTACGAGGACTGACCCACCCGGGCGGGGCGCCGACTCCTCAGCGGATGAACTGGTCGGCGCCGAGCAGTTGGGCACGGTGGTGACTGAGTATCTGCGCGGATGTCCAGATGCCACGCGGTAGGGCATCGTCATCGTGTGAGAACCGAGAACCTACGACAGTGAGGCAGATGCTGCTGAAGGCCGCCTGGGGCACCTCCCTCGTGATCGCCATGCTGATCATGACCCAGGGCCTGTGGGCGACCGTCTACCTCGAACGGACTGTGGAGGCGGTAGCAACCGAACGCAGGGGCCACGCCGCCATCCTCGTGGCCTCGTGGCCTCGTTCATGCTCATCGCGCTCTCCCTGGTCGCGCATCGTGTGCTCGCCGCACCGCCTCTGGTCCCGCTGGCGATCCTGGCCGCCGTCGCAGTCTGCGTCGGCGTCGCCAGGACCGACGCGATCGCCCTCCTCAGCCTGCTGGTGGCGTACCCGCTTGCCCTCGGCGCACTGGTCGGTGGTCTCCTTCTCGATCGTCGCGCCGCTCGCTAGTCCCGCCCCCGAAGGTCCGGCGCCTGCCCCGACCGGATCCATCTCGCCGAATGCTCGCGGTAGGCCGACGACGAACCACACGTAGGCGAGGAACACCCCGGCCCAGCAGAGCGTCCGGGCGGCGTGGCTGGCGAAGGTGGTCGGAGCAAGGACATCCCGGCCGAGCCCCCTACCTCGGGGGTTGCCGGGGGAGTTCACGCCCCAGAGCGGCGACGATCTCCTCATCGTCGAAGCCCGGGACTCGGGCACGGGTCAAGAAGTCCTGCGCCCTTTCGCCGAGCAGCTGCTGCCGGTCCCTGGCCAGTGGTCGTCCGGTCGTCGCCACCCGGGCACCCCCCCGAAGCTCCTACGGTCCCGGTGCTGCGCCGGGTTTGCTGGCGTCGGCGTACGACCGCACGATCGAGATGTTGAGCGGGAAGTCGATGGTCAGGTCGCGGAACAGCAGCCCTGCTGCGGTGGCAGCCGCCGCGGTGACGTGGGCGGCCACCCTGTCGGCCAGAGCGGCCGGGGTGTGTACGACGACCTCGTCGTGCAGGAAGAAGACGAGGTGCGGCCTGGAGACGAGTGAGCCGGCCTCACCGAGACGCCACAGCCGGTTGCGGAGGTCGGCGATCCAGCACAGGGCCCACTCGGCTCCGGTGCCCTGCACGATGAAGTTCCGGGTGAAGCGGCCGTAGGCGCGGCGCAGGCGAGCCTGGCTGTCGGGATCGGCTGGCGGGTCGTCGGGGTCACGGTCCCACACCCCCTCCAGGCTCGGCGAACCACGACCCAGCAGCGTGCGCACCACTTCGCCCCGTTCCCCGGCACGGGCCGCCTCCTCGACGAGACCGAACGCGGCGGGGTAGCGACGGGTGAGCCCGGCCACCATGCGGCCGCTCTCGCCGCTGGTCGCGCCGTACATCGCACCGAGCAGGCCCAGCTTGGCGTCGGGGCGGCTCGCGACGGCACCGTCGTCGACCATGCCCTGGTAGAGGTCGGCGCCACGGGCCGACCTGGCCAGGGCGCGATCTCCGCTCATCCCGGCGAGCACGCGCGGCTCGAGCTGGGCGACGTCGGCGACGACGAAGACCCAGCCGTCGTCGGCCACGGCAGCCGGGCGGACCTGCACCGGGAACGACAGCGCTCCCCCGCCATTGGACGACCAGCGCCCGGTGGTCGAGCCGGCCGGCTGGTAGGAGGGGTGGAACCTGCCCTCGCGCACCCACTGGTCGATCCAGGCCCAGCCGTTGGTCGAGAAGAGGTGCGCGAGCTGCTTGTAGGCCAGCAGCGGCGCGATGCCGGGGTGCTCCAGCGCACCCAGCGACGACGCCCGGGTGTCCTGGACCTCGAGGCCGGCCCGGCGCAGCGCGGCCAGCAGCTCGGGCCGTGAGTCCGGGTTGAGACCGGGTGCCGCGAAGGCCGCGCGCACCTCGCTCGCGAGTGCCTCGAGCTTGCCCGGTCGGGCTCCCCGCGGCGGCCGTGGGCCGAGGCGGTCGCGGAGCAGCTGCTCGTGGATGTCGACGCGCCACGGCACTCCGGTGTGGGTCATCTCGGCAGCGACCAGGGCGCCTGCGGACTCCGCGGCAAGGAGCAGCCCGAGTCGCCCCTGTTCGCCCGAACCTGCGCCCGCGACC
>JBKJON010000325.1:0-4425 GCA_046595715.1 Marmoricola sp. | reverse complement strand
TCACGTTTGCGGTTGAACACGCTCTTGGTTTCGTCGTCGCGGGCGTCGACCCGTTTGCAGGCGACGCCGTAGTGCTCGGGGTGATCCCACGCGATGATCGTTTCCCAGACGTGGTAGTTGGTGAAGTAGCGGTGCTGGTTGTACGGAGGGTCGAGGTACATCAGGTCGACCCGGTCGAGATGGTCGACCAGCTCCATCGCGTCGCCTCGGACCGTTTGGCCACGCCCAGGCAGCAGCGCGGGAAGTAGCAGCTCGAGGTCTCGGTTGGAGCGCGGCGACCACTGCTTGAGGTAGGCCATCTGGAGACCGGTCGTCGAGTCGACGCGGTCCGCGGCCAGGAGCAGTGCCGTCAACAGGATCGCCCGCACCTGGCCCTGGGGGTGGTCACGGTCGATGGCCGCCCGGATGGCGTCGATCCGCGCCCCGTTGCGGGGCTGGAAGTAGCGCGACTCCTCACAGAACGTGCGCGTCACGTAGCCGGGCTCCCCCGGCAGCGCGTTCAGCCGCTCGATCTCCCCCCGGACCTCCTCCTGGTCCACCGCCTCGGCGTCGGCGGCGATGTAGCAGTCGCTGAGCACCTCGCTGTAGGAGGCCACGTCGGTGGCGGTGACCTCGATCGCCCGACGCTTGAACTCCTGGGCGACCCGGGTGGTGCCGGTGAACAGGTCGACCGCCGTGGTCACCCCGGCCGCTTCGGCGATCGCGCCCAGCACAGGCACGAGGACCCGCTTGGAGCCGAGGTACTTGATCACACGTGCGATCGTAGGGCGCGCGCCTGGTGGGTCAGCAGCGGCGGCCTGTAGGTTGGGGGATGACCCACCCCCGAAGCAGCCTTCACCTCGGAGCATTCCGGACGGTCGAGAGGCGGACGTCATGTCGATGTCGAACGGCACCACTCCCCTGAGTGCACGCCTGCCGCTGCGGCTGCGCATGGCAGAGAACCCCGGCAAGCAGCCCCTGGACGGGGGTTGGTGGCCCCAGAGCCGTGACCTCACGGTCGAGCTCGGCGACCTGGTGGACAACTTCCCGGCCGAGCAGGGCCGCATCGTGCGCGTGATCTTCTCCCAGCCCGACTGGGACGACAGTCCCAAGCGCGTGCCCACCGCCCGGGGCTACGTGAAGGCTGGGTTCGACCCCCAGGACGACACCCACGTCGTGGTCCTCATGACCTCCGACCGCAAGGAGCTCGTGCTGCTGGTCGTGCCGCCGGACCTGTCGCGCAGCAAGGGAGACGAGGCGTTGCTCGCGGCCGTCACGCCCGGGTACGCCGCATCGCCCACGGCGTTGCTCACGGCCATCCGTGAGAGCGCGAGCCCCGACGAGAGCGACCAGTGGAACGACGAGGGTGAGGCCTGGTGGGGCTCGGACACGGCCCCGTCGTACCGCAAGAACACCTGAGGAAGAGTCAGGTTTGCGTCACATCTCGCACGCGGGCTGGCGGGCCAGCTCCACCAGGTCCGCGATCGAGTCCACGATGCGCGTCGGCCGGTAGGGGAAGAGCTCGACCTGGTCCGGGCGGGTGGAGCCGGTGGTGACCAGCACCGTGCGGATGCCGGCCTCGAGGCCGCTGATGATGTCGGTGTCCATCCGGTCACCGATCATCACGGTCGTCTCGGAGTGGGCCTGCAGCCGGTTGAGGGCACTGCGCATCATCAACGGGTTGGGCTTGCCCACGAAGTAGGGCTTGCGTCCGGTCGCCGTGCTGATCAGGGCAGCCACCGATCCGGTCGCCGGCAGCAGGCCCTGCGCGCTCGGCCCGCTCGCGTCCGGGTTGGTGGCGATGAAGCGCGCGCCCGCCTCGATCAGTCGGATGGCTCGCGTGATGGCCTCGAAGGAGTAGGTCCGGGTCTCACCGAGGACGACGTAGTCCGGGTCGTGATCGGTCATCACGTAGCCGATCTCGTGCAGGGCGTTGGTCATGCCCGCCTCCCCCACGACGTAGGCACTGCCACCGGGGCGCTGGTCGGAGAGGAAGTTCGCCGTGGCCAGCGCCGAGGTCCAGATCGCGTCCTCGGGGACGTCGATGCCACTACGCAGCATCCGCGCCCGGAGGTCCCGGGGGGTGAAGATCGAGTTGTTGGTGAGGACCAGGAACTTCTTGCCGGACCCGACCAGCGCCTCGATGAACTCCTTCGCACCTGCGATCGGGTCGTCCTCATGGACCAGCACCCCGTCCATGTCGGTCAGCCAGGTCTCGATGGGACGCACGTTCTCCATGGGGACGATGCTCCCACGACTGCGGGGCGCATCGGTGGCCAGCGGAAAGGTCTGCTCGCCCCGCCGGAATGACATCGCCGTAATTCATCAAACGGCGTCCGCGTGTCGTCTTGACTATTGATCATTCTCTTCACTCAGATGTTCATCTGTCACTACACTCCCACTTCGTGGACACCTTTGGGCGATTTGCCGCATTCACTCTGACCCTGCTGATGACGGGCGGTCTCGGTGTCGCCGCAGGGGCGGCTCCTGCCTCGGCGTCGATCACGACGCTGTGCACCGGCTACACCGGCTGCGCCAGGGCCGGGATGTCGGAGAGCGGGTACTCGGCGGCGAGCACGAGCATGTACTGGCGGATGTACTCCGGCCACAACTGCACCAACTACGCGGCGTACCGGATGGTGAGGGCGGGGCTGGCCAACTCCCGGCCGTGGACGGGCGGCGGCAACGCCACCAACTGGGGCACCCAGATGAGCAGCATCACCACCGGCACGCCCTCGGTCGGCGCCATCGCGTGGTGGAAGGCGGGAGTGAAGCCGGCAGGCTCCGCCGGCCACGTGGCCTACGTCGAGCGCGTGGTCTCCGCCGACGAGATCATCCTGTCCCAGGACAGCTGGCACGGAGACTTCTCCTGGACCCGGGTGAGCCGCACGGGCGGGGGCTGGCCGAGCGGCTTCGTGCACTTCAAGGACGTCGGGCTGCTGAACACCAAGGTGCCTGCGATCAGCGGCACCCCGAAGGTCGGCACGACACTGAGCGCCTCCCCCGGCACCTGGAACCCGGCCGGCGCGACGTTGGCCTACCAGTGGCTGGCGGACGGCGTCGCGATCAGCGGAGCCACGACCTCGACGCTCGACCCGAAGACGGCCCAGACGGGCAAGGCGGTCACCGTTCGCGTCACGGCCTCGAGCCTCGGCTATCCGGCGACCAGTGCCACCTCCGCCCCCACGGCTCCGGTCGCCGCGGGTGTGGTCACCAGCACGACCGCCCCCTCGATCTCCGGCGAGGCCAGGGTCGGCGAGACCCTCACGACCACCCCCGGGTCATGGACCCCTGCACCGGACAGCCTTCGCTACCAGTGGCGTTCGGGCGGCGTGCCTGTCCCCGAGGCCACCGGACCGACGCTGACCGTGGACCCGTCGCTGGTCGGCAAGCCGATCTCGGTCGCCGTCAGCGCGGTCAAGGCCGGCTACCCCTCGGTGACCGAGGTCTCCGAGGCCACGGAGAAGGTGGCACCCGGCACCCTCACCCTGAGCGCGACCCCGACCGTGGTCGGCCCCGCCCAGCCGGGCCAGGTGCTGAAGGTGGTCCTGCCGGCGACGCCCAGTGGCTCGACCACACAGGTGCAGTGGCTGCGGCGCGGGGTCGTCGTACCCGACGCGACCGGTGACGCCTACCGGCTGACCGCCGCCGACATCGGCGCTCGTGTGCTCGCCCGGATCACGGTCACCCGCGCCGGTTACGTGCCCCTGGAGGTGAGCACCGACCCGTCCCCCTTCGTCCGCGCCCGTCCGTCGATCAGGGTCTCGACTGCCACCACGCCAGGCCGTCTGGCCGTCTACGTGGCCGTGACGGCCGACGGCGTACGACCCGTCACCGGGGCGATCCAGATCCGGTCGCGCGGCAGGCTCCTCCAGCAGGTAGCGCTCAGCAACGGCGTCGCCCGGGCCACCCTCACCGGCCTCCCCCGCGGCAAGCGCACCTACCGCTTCGTGCTGCCGTCGACCTATCGGGTCGAAGGTGGCGCCCTGGCACGCCGGATCAGGATGCGCTGACGAGGGCGACGTGATCCGCCTCGGTCGCCCCGGCAGCCAGTCCGTATGACGTCTCGCCCGAGCCGCGATGCTGGCACATCGGGCATCACGCACTGTCGACGACAGTGACAGTAGGGAGGGTGGGGCTCGAACCCACGACCCAGGGATTATGAGTCCCCTGCTCTGACCGGCTGAGCTACCGCCCCGGAGTGCCCCTGAGTCTAGTGCCGCCCTTCGGCCCTGGGTGGGGGCAGGCCAGGGATCCCGTACTACTACAGGCCATTTCTCGTTCGCTCGAGGGCTGATCGACTGCCCTCCGGGGTATTCTCCTAGGTGGGGGAACGATGGCTCATTGGGGGATGAGAGATCTCTAGCGTGCATGAGGTCTAGGTCAGGTGTCGTGTCACCCTTCAGAGACCTGGATGTGAGGAACCTATGCCTAGCCCGTTGATCA
>JBKJON010000317.1:0-9942 GCA_046595715.1 Marmoricola sp. | reverse complement strand
ACGGGTGACGGTGTCCACGATCTTCCGCGCCGAGGTGTCGATCACCTCGTGGTCATAGGCCTTGAGCCTGATGCGGATCTTCTGTCCCGCCATCAAACAACGTCCTTACTTCGTAGTCCTGCGACTGGTCTCAGACTTCCTCGGTGAGGATGTCCGCCCTGCTCCCACTCCACCTTGACCCCGACCCCCGCGGTCGGGCGTGTCGCGGCGGTGGTGATGCACGCGGCACACACGATGCTCGTGCGGGTCGTTGTCTGGAGTGGCGCCCGGGGGGCCGGGCTGAACAGGATCTCCTGGTGCGGCGCGAACGCACGACCACTTCAACCGCCTGATGGCAGCTCAGGAAAACCTGTTCAGTAGTCAATGTCCGCGCCCCGGCAATCCCGCCGGAGCAACCGCACTATCTTGACAGAGAGTCCGGCGTTGCGCCAAATCGGGTGGGCGAGATGGCGTCCCTGGAGCGCGCACCCATTCTCCCACCCAGGATCGAGGTCGACTTCGGGGGCCGTCATGACGCAGTACCCGCCTCCGGGCGACCCGACGGCCAGGCTCCTCCCGGGCCTCCTCCCGGGACCCCTTCCCGGCCTCCTCCCGGCCCCGCCGGGGGACAGCCCGGCACTCCCCCCCTGGGGTCCGCCGGTCCAGCAGCCCGGCGTCGTGCCACTCCGGCCGTTGCTTTTCGGCGGGGCGCTCCAGACCGTGCGCCGCAGCCCGATCGAGGTGGTCGGCGAGGTCTGCCGGCCGCAGCTCGGAGGTAGGCGGTGGCCTGACAGGGGTGCCAGCGATCGAAGCTCGGCGACCAGACCGGTGAGCTGCTGGCCCCCCGGGTGTACGCCGACGCCGCCAGCACGGACCCGTCCCAGGCGATCCGAATCGAGGGCGTGCGGATCGCCTACGAGGTCAGCAGGGTGTCCGCATCGTCGAGGGTCACCAGGCCGGCGAGCGCCTCGAGATCGGTGTGGTGCAGGTGCCGGCTCCCGTGGTCATGTCGTCGTCGTTCAAGGGTGCATCGGTGGTCACTGTGTCCTCCTCGGTCCATGGATCTGATCCGGCCCGGCGGGCGTACCCCGTGATCATCCTGCGGCGACTCCCGGCCACGGCTGGGACATCGAGTCACTGACTCTTCATACCCGAGCCGCGTACCTCGTACACGCCTGCCGACTTGGCCTTCCGCCGGACTGCGGCAGGCGTGGCGCGCAGTCAGAACCAGCCGACGGCGCCTGCACCCTGGCGGTGCAGCAGCGTGGCAAGCTCGGCACCTGTTCCGGGTCGGCCGAGCAGATAGCCCTGCGCATGCACGCCAGCTCCCCGGACACGGGCCAGCTGCTCGGGCGTCTCGACCCCTTCCACGATGCACTTCAGCCCCAGCTGCTCTGCGAGTCCGATGACGGCGTCGACGATGATGCGGTCCTCGCGGTTCTCCAGCATGCCGGCGACGAACGACCGGTCCACCTTGATGAACGACACGGGGAGCTCACGCAGGTAGCGCAACGAGGCATAGCCGGTTCCGAAGTCGTCGATCCCGATCTCCACGCCCATGTCCCGGAGCTCGTGCAGCCTGCCGAGGGTGGATCGGGACGCTTCCAGCAGGGCCGTCTCGGTCAGCTCCAACGCCAGCGCCTGCGCAGGCAGTGCGGCGCACGCCAGGGCGGCGGCGACCACCGCCGGCAGGTCGGAGCGGGTGGCCTGTCGGCCCGACAGGTTGACCGCGACCTGGGTCAGCTGCCCGGTGTCACGGTGCCATTGCGCGGCCGCGCGGCAGGCTCCGGTCAGCACTCGCGTGCCGAGTTCGACGATCAGACCGCTGTCCTCGGCGACCGGGATGAAGGAGTCCGGCATCGCCATCGTCCCGTCCTCCCGCCGGATCCGCACGAGTGCCTCAGCTCCCCGGACCCGGTCCGAGGCGAGGTCGAAGATGGGCTGGTAGAGGACCTCGACGCGGTCTTCGCGTAGAGCAGTGCGGATCAGACTCTCGACGTGGAATCGACTGGACGCCCGGGTGCCGAGTTCCTCGTCGAAGACCTCGGAGCGGTTCTTGCCGAGCCGTTTGGCCTGGTACATGGCCGTGTCGGCCTGACGGATCAGTTCGTCGGCCGTCACCGACGGCGTCGCCCGGGCAATACCCAGGCTCGCGGTCACGGTCAGGTCGAGCCCGCGCCAATGGATCGGCGCGGCGATCGCCCGCTCGACCCGTTCGGCGATACGCCTCGCCTCCGCCGGATCGGAGAGGTCCTCGCAGAGCAGCACGAACTCGTCCCCGCCCAAACGGGCGACCGTGTCATCGGGTCGCATCGTGTCGGTCAGCCTCTCGGCGACCTCGACCAGTACGGCATCTCCGGCAGCGTGGCCGTGCTCATCGTTCACCGCCTTGAACCCGTCGAGGTCGCAGAAGAACATGGCGGTCATGCCCCGGCCGGCGCCTCGCTGCAGCCGCGCCACAGCATGCGTGGCCCGGTCGTGAAGCGTGAGGCGGTTGGGGAGCCCGGTCAGCCCGTCGTGCAGCGCCTGATGGGTCAGCCGCCGCTCCATCTCCTTCTTCGTGTCGATGTTCTCGACCTGGATCAGCAGGCAGGCGCCTTCGTCGGGGTCGGGCAGCTGTGTCACCGTGAGCAGCACCCACACCGGGTGGCCGTCTCTGTGCAGCACCTGTCGCTCCGAGACCAACGACGAGCCCGGCTCCCGAAATGCTTGCCGGCACAGCGCTGCCACCTCCCGACGATCCCCCGGCGTCATCAGCTCGAGCAGGTCGCACGCCGCGAGCAGCTCCGCCTCGCCGCGCCCTACCAAGTCGCACAGAGCCGGGTTGACCTGCACCGGTCGGCCGTCCGGGGCGATCAGGGCCAAGCCGGCCGGATCGTTCGTGAAGGTCGTGCGGAAGCGCTGCTCGTTCGCCTGCAGTGCCCGCGTTCGGGCCCGCAGCTCAGTGACGTCGGTCATCGCGATCACCGCGCCGACCGTGACATCATCCGGCGTCTTGAGCGCGCGGCCGTTGCAGAGCACGCGCGTCGACGGGAGCCCGGTCGGGCTGATCAGGAGCTCGACATCGCTCACCGACCCGTCGGCGAGAGCCCGGACCAGGGGCACCTGGTCGGGCTCCATCGGATTGCCCTCGCTGTCGTACAGGTCGAAGTACTCGGGAAACTGCGCCGGGTCCAGCTGCGCGGCGACCTCGGTCAGTGCGAGTCCGTGCCAGGCCCGGCTGGCGTCGTTGAACAGGGTGAGGTGACCGCTGGCATCACACGCCACGATCCCCACGTCGACGCTGCCGAGCACCGCGTCCGTGAACGCCTGGCGGTCGGCTAGGTCGTCCCGGGCGCGACGTAGCTCACGCTCCGCGACAGCCTGACGGGTCAGGTCGACGACCGTGGCCAGGATCCGTTGCGTGGCCCCCGCAGCGTCCCGGACGACTCCCACGCCCACCAGGACGGGCACCTGCTCGCCGCTCTTACGGCGGTAGACCCGCTCGACGCAGTAGGAGTTCTGATGAGTGAGGCTGGCAACGTCCTGTTCTTGGTTGGCCACGTCCGCGCTGTCGGCCAGCAGGATGCCCGCCTGCCGACCGACCAGCTCCTCTGACGTGTAGCCCAACATCTCGCACATCAGCTCGTTGACCTGGACGATGGTGCCGTCCGGCAGACACTCCGACGTCCCGACCGGCGAGTTCTCGAACAACGCGCGGAACCGAGCCTCCGACGCCCGCAGCAGTCCTTCGGCGGCGTCCTGGACCGTCATGTCGCGTAGCTCGATCTGGACCGCCGACTCACCGAAGTACCTGATCGCTGCCGCATTGACCTCGACGGGCACGTCCGCACCGTCCTCGCGCCTCAGGGTCCACCGACTGCCCAGCACTTCTCCGCCGCCGAGCACTGAACTGAACATCTCCGCCGTCTCGTCGCGCAGGCGCTCCGGGACGAAGTCGCGGGCCGGACGACCGATCAGGGCTGACGCATCCTGTGCGCCGTACAAGGCCGCTGCCCGCGGGTTCGCGTAGGCGAACAGGGCGTCGGTACCGATGACCGCAACCGCGACCGGCGAGTGCTCGACCAGCGCACGCCACCGCTGTTCCGACTCCTTGCGTCCGCGCATCTCCCGGTCCAGCTCGGTGACATCGGTCGACACACCGGCGACGGCGTACACCTCCCCCGCGGCGTCCACCAGCGGAAACCGGGTGGTCCGGAAACGGTGCACGGTGCCGTCCGGATGCGGCAGTCCGTGCGTGAAGGCAACGCCCTTGTCACCCTGCGCCACCCGTCGGTCCTGCGCCACCAACCCGTCCGCTTCCGTGGTCGGGAACAGGTCGTGGTCGGTGAACCCCAGGATCTCGCGGGCGGGGCTCCCGACCAGGGCCTCGAACGATCCGTTGGCCAGCAGGAAGCGACCGTCGAGGTCCTTGGCGTAGACCGCTACGTCGGCATGGGCGACGACGTCGTCGAACAGAAGCCGGCTCTTGCGCAGGCCTTCCTCGGCCAGAGTCCTAGCCGCGATCTCTGCCGCCAGCTCCTCGCGCTGGCGACGCAGCTCCAGCTGGTCGACCACCTGCCGCCCGAGCATGCGGAGCTGCTCGAGCTGCCTCGGGGACAGGGTGCGCGGGACCACGTCGATCACGCAGAGCGTCCCCAGTGTGGCGCCGCCCCACGTCACGAGGGGTGCACCGGCGTAGAAGCGGATCCCGGGCTCACCGGTCACCAGCGGATTGTCCGCGAATCGGGGATCCAGCCAGGTGTCCGCGACGACGAACAGGTCCGGGGAGCCCAGGGCATGAGCGCAGAACGACGACTCGCGCGACGTCTCGCACACGTCCAGCCCGAGTCGGGCCTTGAACCATTGGCGGTCCTCGTCGACGAGACTCACCAAGGCTATGGGCGTGCCACACAGCTGGCCGGCAAGCGCGGCAAGGTCGTCGAACGCGACCTCGGGCGCCGTGTCGAGGACACCGAACTGGTGCAGCACCCGAAGTCGCTCGCGCTCGAGGTCCACCGGCAGGAGATCGGCTGCTCGGACGATGACTTCGTCGGTCATGGCACCCAGCCCTCTCGACGAATGTTCGTCGAGACAGACGCCCGCGACTCCTAGGAGGATATCGGGATCACCCGTGCCCCACCCCGGTTTCTCCGGGACTCGCGATCGGTTCAGCTCACCGCGTCGCGCCGTCGCGCGGTGCCGGTGAGGTCCGGCTCGCTGGTCGCTCCTTGACCCACGACGTCACCTCATACGCACCAGCAGACGTGGTCTTCAGCCCGGCACAGCTCTGCCGCCGCGGCTCAGCGACGGAGTCCTGAACGGTCACGGCCAACTCCTCGCCCGCCCCGTACATCCGGACCAGATCGTCCTCGACCGGGACGGTCCGGGTGGCGTCCAGTCCGTCGATCCCGAGCTCCGCGCGCAGGTAGAGCTCGGCGACCTGGGTCCGTGGCGGGCACCCAGCCCGGCCCCGGGTGTGCTCGACGGGAAACCGTCCGTGAGTGAGGGCGGTGAAGTCGTCGACCACAGCCGTGACGTCGAGGCGACCCAGGGTCACCCCGCTCGGGAGGGCGAGCAGGGTGCCTGCGCAACGGTGCCCGCCCAGGTGCGTGGTCTCCCAGGTGGCCTCGGGCCAGCGCGCGGCGATGGCCGAGGCGATCGGGCCGCCCTGCTCGGCGCCGCACACGTCACGGCGGCCATTGGTGCGCACACCAGCAGGAGCGGCTCGTCGTACGGCGTGAGCCCGGCGTCGCCTCCCTCGACCAGGGAGGCGAGATCGAGGTCGAGCACGCCGGTGTGGTCGACGAGGACCCCGCACCGGACCGCTGGCGCCTCGCCGAGCCCGGCCGTGAAGACCCGGACGCCCGGCCCGGACACGCGGCTGCCCTGGCCCGCGCAGCTGGCGCCGTACCTCGCACAGTGGGCCGCCGACGCCGACCTCGCACCGCTGCCCGACCCGCTTGCGGTGGCCCTGCGGCAGCTGCTCGGCCGGACGGGGACGTTGAGCCCGCGGGCCCGCCACCACCTGGTGAACGACCTCCTCCCCCAGGTGCAGCAGCTGGTCTCGCCGCCGCCCCCGCCGGGCACCCACCCCGAGGACTTCCTCGCCGCCGTGGCAGCCGAACGCCGCCGCCGTGACGAGAACCGGCTGTGGCGCGAGGGGGACCTGCGCTGGCGACCGACCCGACGCCAGCCGTAGGCCAGCTCCGGGGTCAGGAGTCGGGTCTCAGATCTGGGGTGACTCCTCGCCGACCAGCTCGAGCGCCTCGTCCGAGGGCGCCCGGACCCTCGGGATCGAGAGACACATGACGGCCGCCAGCAGACACAGCCCGCCCGCGGTCATCCAGGCCAGCAAGTAGTCGCCCGTCCCCTCCCGGATCCAGCCGGCGAACGACGCCGCCACCCCGGCGCCGACCATGTGCGCGGAGAACACCCAGCCGAAGACGATCCCTGACTTCTCCAGCCCGAAGTGCGCCCGGCACAGCGCCACCGTGGGCGGCACGGTCGCGACCCAGTCGAGACCGTAGAAGACGATGAACAGGAACAGGCTCGGCTGCACGGACGGCCCCAGCAGGGCCGGGACGACCAGCAGCGAGAGTCCACGCAGGAAGTAGTAGCCGCACAACAGGTAGCGCGAGTCGACCTTGTCGGTCAGCCAGCCGGAGGCGATCGTGCCGACGATGTCGAAGACCCCGATCAGGGCGAGCAGCCCGGCCGACGTCGTCGCGGGCATGCCGTGGTCGTGCGCCGCCGGGATGAAGTGTGTGCCGATCAGTCCGTTGGTCGACCAGCCGCAGATCCAGAAGGTGAGGAACAGGGCCCAGAAGGCCCAGCGTCGACTCGCCTCGCGCAGGCCGTTGATCGCGACCCTCGCGGCCCCGGGGCCGTCACGGACGAACGGTGGCTCGACGTACGTCGCCGGGGCGCCGTAGGGGACCTCGCCCACGTCCGAGGGCCGGTCGCGGAGCACCAGCAGCACGACAGGGACCAGCAGCAGCGAGAACACCGCGACGACGGACGCCGCCCATCGCCAGCCGGGGCCGTTCGCGAGCTGCGCGATGACGGGCAGGAAGATGAGCTGGCCGGTCGAGCTGGCCGCGGAGAAGAGCCCGGTGACGAGGCCGCGGTGGCGGTGGAACCACCGGTTGGCCACGATCGCGCCGAAGACCAGGGCCATCGCACCGGTGCCCATGCCGACCGGGACACCCCACAGGAACCACAGCTGCCAGGACTCGGTCATCGCCAGCGTCAGGCCCGACCCGAGGGACACCAGGGCCAGCGCGAAGGCCACCACCCGCCGTACGCCGAACCGCTCCATCAGCGCTGCGGCGAAGGGAGCCGTCAGGCCGTAGAGGATCAGGTTGAGGCTCACGGCGCCCGACGTCGTGCCGCGCGACCAGCCGAACTCGCTCTCCAGCGGCTCGAGCAGGGCACCGGTGGAGGACCGGAAGCCGGCAGCGGCCACGAGGGCCGCCATGGTCGCCGCGGCGACCCACCACGCGCGCACACTGGTCCGCACCTCGCGCTCCACCGTCCCGGTCACCCGCTGAGTCTAGGAATCCCCGACGCCCGGCGCCGTCGTGGTGGCTGCCGGATTGCGACGGCTTCCCGCCATGGACACCCGTTGCCGCGCCCGGTTCCGCGGCCTACCGTCAGGGGATGGGCGCGATCATCATCGGAGTGCTCACGTTCGCCGGGATCTGCCTGGTTCCCGTCGCGTTCGTGGCCGCGCTCGTGCACGCCCGTCAGCTGGGCGACCTCCTCATCCGGCTCGCTCGTGGCCTGCGGCTGGTGGACACCCCGCCGGCAGCGCCCTGCGGTCCCCCGCTGGAGAAGCTCGCCGCCGATCTCCGCCGGCTCCGCCGAGACGTCCGCTCCCCGCGACCGGGCCTGAGTCAGGAGCGCATCCGCGGCACCCTGACGGCCTACGACGGCGTCCTGGTGCTCACCGCCCGGGCCCTCGACGTGGAGACCTCCCTCGGGGGCCTGCCCGACGGGCTCGACCAGGAGGCGGAGCGTCTCCGCCTCGAGCACGCCCTGGAGCTGGCCGGACTCAGCTGGCAGGTCCAGGAGCACTGAGCTCGGGCGCTGCCGCCCTGCGGTAGGTGAGGTCGGTGATCGCGCGGTCTGCGGCGAGGCCCTTGCGCTCGAACTTGGTCACGGGACGGTCGGACCAGCGCTCGGTCGGGCCACCTTCCAGTGCCGGCTGGGCGTCGAGGGCGGCCTGCATGCGGTCGGCGTACTCCGCCCAGTCGGTGGCCAGTCGCCAGAGCCCACCGGGGCGCAGGCGTGAGGCGGCCAGGGCGGCGAACTCGGTGGTGACCAGCCGACGCTTGTGATGGCGCTTCTTGGGCCAGGGATCGGGGAAGAACGTCCACAGCTCCTCGACCTCCCCGGGGCCGAAGAGGTGCTCGAGGCACCACACGGCGTCGACTGAGAGCAGTCGGACGTTGTCCGCGCCCTCGTCGGCCAGCAACCCGAGGGTGTGCGCCACGCCGGGTCGCCACACCTCCAGCGCCACGATGTCGTACGCCGGACGCCGGGCCGCCAGCACGGCCGTGGCCTCACCCACACCGGAGCCGATCTCCACCACGATCGGCGCCCTACGACCGAAGACGACCGGCCAGCTGAACGAGGGGTCGTCCACGGCCTCGTCGGGGATGGCCCAGTCCTCGTGGTGGAGGTCCCAGGACCCCTGCTGGGAGGGGGTGAAGCGGCCGCCACGGCGCGAGTAGCTGAGCACTTCGCGCATCCGCATGCCGTCGTCGGTGAACGTCTGGCGCGGATGTGCCGGGGGCAGGGGCTGACTCACGCAGGCCATTGTGTCCGATCGGGTGAGGCTCCCGAATCGGCACCCGGACCTCTCCATCCTGGTGGACATGACGTCTCGGGAGGAGCCAGCGACCGGCGCCTGCTCTAGATTGCGAGCATGATCGATCGACAGCGCCTGGCCGACCTCCGCACCGCCGAGGAGCGCCGCTTCACCGACCTGCACCCTCGTTCCGCCGAGCTGGCCGCACAGGCGCACGACTCCCTCCTCGCAGGCGTACCGATGCCGTGGATGACGCGCTGGCCCGGCGCCCACCCGGTCTTCTGTGCGACGGCGTCCGGGGCGCGGCTCGTCGACGTCGACGGTCTGGAGTACGTCGACCTGTGCCTCGGCGACACCGGCGCGATGACGGGCCATGCCCTGCCCCAGGTGACTCAGGCCATCGCACGCCAGGCCTCGATCGGGATCACCACGATGCTGCCCTCGGCCGACGCCCTCTGGGTCGGCGAGGAGCTCGCGCGTCGGTTCGGGCTGCCCACCTGGCAGCTGGCCATGTCGGCCACGGACGCCAACCGGTTCGTGCTCCGCTTCGCCCGCCACCTCACCGGGCGCCAGCGCATCGCGGTGATGGACTGGTGCTACCACGGCACTGTCGATGAGACCCTCGCCGTCCTCGAGGACGGTCGCGTGGTGCCACGCCCCGGCGCTCTCGGTCCGCAGGTCGACGTTGCGCTCACGACGGCCGTGGTGCCCTTCAACGACCTCGACGCCCTGGACCGCCGACTGGCCGAGGGCGACGTCGCCTGCCTGCTGATGGAACCCGCCCTGACCAACATGGGCATCGTGCTGCCCAAGGACGGCTACCTCGCCGGGGTCCGGGAGATCACCAGCCGGCACGGGGTGCTCCTCGTCATGGACGAGACGCACACGCTGTGTGCAGGGCCGGGCGGTTGCACCCGCGCCTGGGACCTCGACCCCGACTTCGTGGTGGTCGGCAAGCCGATCGGGGGCGGGGTGCCGTCGGCCGCGTACGGGATGACGGCGGAGATCGCGGACCGGCTGGCCGGACCGATGCTCGGGCACGAGATCGACGTCGCCGGGGTGGGCGGCACCCTGACGGCCAACGCCCTGGCCCTGGCCGCCGTCCGCGCCACGCTCTCGACGTGTCTGCGCGAGGAGGACTTCGCGGTCGCCGTACCCCTGGCCGAGCG
>JBKJON010000574.1:0-6392 GCA_046595715.1 Marmoricola sp. | reverse complement strand
CTCGTCGTACGGTGACGGAGGCGAGCTCGAGTACGGCGTTCACAAGGGGACCTCAGGGACGGGTCGGGAGCAGATGCGGTGGGCGTCAACCTACCCGGACGACCGGTCGTCGCTCGCGACGGCCTGCGTGCCTAGTCTTTCCCAGGTGAGCTCCCTTCCCGTCTCTGCCGTCCTGGCCATGTGGCTGGACGCCGTTCGGGCCGGTCGTGCCGGGCCGGACGACCTGGCCGACGCCGTACGAGGGGAGGATCCTCGCCACCTCGTCACGGGGCTACCGGAGCGCGGCGTCCTCGAGCTCCATGAGCTCCCGGCCGCCCTGGCCGGCCCGGTCTCGCTGGCGATGCCCGTCCCCGGTGACCCCGTCGGCCTGGGCGGGCCCTCGGCCTTCAACCTCGCGGCGCTGGAGGCCGGCCAGGCGGTCGTGGCCGGCAGTGTCGGGCTCGTGCCCGAGGAGGACGCCCGGACGATCGTGTGGCGTGCCTACCCCGCGGACAGGGTGCCGTGGGTGGACGAGCGGGAGACCGCCTCCGAGCTGCGGCTCGCCCTGGCCGACGTCACCCGGCGACTCGCAGACCTCGACGTGGCCGTGTGGCAGCCGGACATCCCCGACCTGCTGCTCAACCTGCGTCACCGCCCGTCGCTGTCGTTCCCGCCAGGGCAGGACACCCGCCGTATGGAGACCGCCGAGCGCGCGGTGCTCTGCCTCGACATCGTGGACCTGGCGCGGGCAGTGGACGGTGGCGCGGTCACGGCGAACGAGATGGACCGTCGGCGCAGCGCCCTCGGCGACCTCGACCGGGCCGCCCGCCGGGCCCTCGTCGGCGCCTGCTGGTCACGGACCGGCTGACCCGACCGGCGGCGACCCGGCTAACCTCGTCCCGTGCCTGAGGAGACCCCCGACGTGCCGCGGACACTGCTGATCACCCTGACCGGCAAGGACCGCCCCGGCGTCACGTCCCTGGTCTTCGACACCCTGGCGCAGTTCGGCGTCGAGGTGATCGACATCGAGCAGATCGTGCTGCGACGTCGGTTGATCCTCGGGCTGCTCGTGAGCACCCCACGCGACTGGAAGCCGTTGCGCAGCGCCATGGAGGACGTCGCCTCGTCGCTCGGGATGACGCTCGACCTCGACCAGGGCTCCGGCGACAACCGGCCCCGGCCCGAGGGACGCAGCCACGTCACCGTCCTGGGCACCCCCCTCAAGTCCTCGGCCGTGGCCGCCATCGCCGGCCGGATCGCCGACACAGGGGCCAACATCGACCGGATCGAGCGGATGGCGCGCTACCCGATCACCGCCATCGACCTGCACGTCTCCGGCGTGGACCCCGAGAAGCTGCGCGACATCTTGGCCCGCGAGGCGGCGGTGCAGAACGTCGACATCGCCGTCCAGGCCGCCAACCTGCTGCGCCGCGGCATGAGGCTGATCGTGATGGACGTCGACTCGACCCTGATCCAGGGCGAGGTCATCGAGATGCTGGCCGCGCATGCCGGCTGTGAGGCCGAGGTCGCGCGCGTCACGGACCAGGCGATGCGCGGAGAGCTCGACTTCGCCGAGAGCCTGCGCCACCGCGTGTCGCTACTCGCGGGACTGGACGCCAGCGCGCTGGACCAGGTGTACGACGACCTGGAGCTCGCCCCCGGCGCCCGGACCACCGTGCGCGTCCTGAAGCGACTGGGCTACCGGTTCGCGATCGTCAGCGGTGGCTTCACCCAGCTGACCGACCGCCTCGCGGCCGACCTCGGCATCGACTTCTCGATGGCCAACGAGCTCGAGATCGTCGACGGCAGGCTCACCGGCCGGGTGGTCGGTGACATCGTCGACCGGGCCGGCAAGGCAGACGCCCTTCGTCGCTTCGCCGCGGAGTGCGGTGTGTCGGTGAACGCCACGATCGCCATCGGGGACGGGGCCAACGACGTCGACATGCTCAACGCCGCCGGTCTCGGCATCGCCTTCAACGCCAAGCCCGTCGTGCAGAAGGCGGCCAACGCGGCTGTGAACGTGCCCTACATGGATGCCGTGCTCTACCTCTTGGGGATCAGCCGCGAGGAGATCGTGGCGGCCGACGCCGCAGCCGGGGTCACCACGCCCGAGCCGCTGCTCTGAGTCACTCGGAGTCGACGGCCTCGCTCACCGCGTTCAGGTAGGCGACGGTGGCGCGTCGCTGCAGCAGCAGGACGACCGGGCCGCCCAGCCGGGTGAACCAGCGACCGGGCCGGGAGAAGGCACGCACCTCGACCCAGGTCTCCTCGCCGACGCGCTCGACGAGGAACAGCTCCTCCCCGCTCTCGGGGTGACCGGGAAGGGTGCCGTAGGCGAAGCCGCGGCGGTCAGGCTCGTCGATGACGTAGACGATGCGCGTCGGGGCCGTCAGGCGGAGGGGGCCGAAGCGGGCCCGCATGGTGACCATGGTCCCGGGCTCGGGCACCGGAGTGGAGGCGGTGACCTCGAAACCCGCGCCTCGCTGCATGCCGTAGCCGAGGACGAACGCCGCCGCGCGCGCGAAGACCTCCGGGCCGCCGAGTGAGCGCCGGTGGCCCACCTGATGAGCGTCCTGCGGCATGCGGTCCACCTCGCGGGTGGCCCCGACCTCGGGGTAGGTGTAGCCGCCGGACACTCAGCCGAGCCCGACGTGGAACGCGACCAGGTGTCCGGTGGCGATCCCGAGGTCGGCCCAGGGAACGGAGATCTCCAGCACGGCTACGGCGGCGGTGGGGAAGCCGGCACTCATCGCCCTGAAGGACTCGGGGTCCGGGTTCCCGTCGTCGAGCAGGTGCGCCAGGGAGGCGGCGGTCGGGTTGTGTCCGACGTAGAGCACGACCTGTGCGTCGGCCGGCGCCTGCTGCAGGACCTCGAGCGCGCTGTCGGCATCGGCGGAGTAGACGGAGTCCTCGACCCTGGCCTCTGCCTGCGTGCCCGAGCCGGCGACCAGGGCCTGCCAGGACTGTCGGGTGCGCACGGCGGAGGAGACGAACGCCTCGGCGGGCACGATTCCCTGGCTGGCCAGCCACTGACCGGCGGCGGTGGCCTCCCGGAGTCCACGATCGGTCAGCTGCCGCTCGTGGTCGCTGGCGGCGAACGCCTCGGCCTTGCCGTGCCGCATGATCACCAGCAGACGTCGTCCCCCCGCCGCGGACGAATCGGGCAAAGACGGGCTCACCGAGGCACTCTATTCACCCCTTAGGCTTCCTGTCATGCCATTGGGACCCAAGAGTCAAGAAGGCGACTTGCTCGTCATCGGAGGGGCCGAGGACAAGCTCGGCAGGCGCACGGTGCTCAAGGAGTTCCTCGAGCGCTCAGGTGGGTCGGAGGCACGGATCGCCGTCGTACCGACCGCCTCCTCACTGGGACCCGAGATCATCGAGGTCTACGCGGCCCTGTTCGCCAAGCTGGGGGCGGCGGAGGTGTACGGCGTTCGCCCCGAGAACCGGTCGCAGGCCTCGGACCCGGACATGGTCGGTCAGCTGGACCGGGCCACCGGGGTCTTCATGACCGGTGGCAACCAGCTGAAGCTGTCGACGGTGATCGCCGGAACACCCTTCGGCCAGGCAATCATCGATGCCCGCGCCCGAGGCGTGACCATCGCCGGCACGTCGGCCGGCGCCAGCATCCAGTCCTCGCACATGGTCGCCTTCGGGCCGGGCGGGTCCACCCCCAAGCAGCGGATGACCCAGGTGGCCGCCGGTCTGGGACTGGTCGAGAACTGCGTGATCGACCAGCACTTCGCCCAGCGCAACCGCTACGGCCGGCTGCTGATGATCGTCTCGCAGAGTCCGCAGCTCCTGGGTATGGGCGTCGACGAGGACACGGGTGCCCTGATCAGCCGCACCGAGGAGCGCCGGAGCATCCTGCGCGTCGTCGGCCGCGGGTCGGTGACCATCATGGACGGGTCCCACATGGTGACCAACGCCCACGAGGCCCACGAGCACCGCCCGATCCTGGCCTCGGGCGTGACCCTGCACGTGCTGCCGGCAGGCTCGGAGTTCGACCTGGACACTCGGTTGCTGCTGCCACCGAAGCCTCGGGTGGTCCCCACCGAAGGCGATGAATTGGCCTCAGCCAACCGTGATCTGCGCAAGATGGCCCGTGACATCGCCGCCGGAGACATCGGTCCGCAGGCGCTGCGCCGCCGAATCGTCCGACGAAGCAAGGAGCCTTCCAGTGACTGACCTCGCCAACGACAGGGGCAGCATCCGCAACGGAGGGGGTCGCCCCACCGCCGATCTCGCCATCATCGAGACCCGCGTCTACCGGGGTGCCAACGTCTGGTCCTACGAGAAGGCGATCCACCTCGTGGTGGACCTCGGGGTGCTCGAGGACTACCCGAGCAACACCGTCCCCGGCTTCACCGACCATCTTCTCGAAGCCCTGCCCGGGCTGCGCGAGCACTCCTGCTCGCGCGGCCGCCGTGGTGGTTTCGTGGAGCGGCTCAACGAGGGCACCTGGCTCGGGCACGTCGCCGAGCACACCGCGCTGGCACTCCAGCAGGTCGTCGGCCACGACATCCGCCGCGGCAAGACACGGCAGGTCAAGGGCGAGAAGGGTCGTTACAACATCATCTTCGGGTACGTCGACGAGCAGGTCGGACTCGACGCCGCCCGGCTCGCGGTACGCCTGGTCAACCACCTCGTGGAGGCCGACCCGGACTTCGACTTCACCGAGGAGCTCGACGCGTTCATCCTCCGCGCCCAGCGCACCGCCTTCGGACCGTCGACGCAGGCCATCCTCGATGAGGCCGTCTCGCGCGACATCCCGTGGATCCGGCTCAACAAGCACTCACTGGTCCAGCTCGGCCAGGGCGTGCACGCCAAGCGCATCCGCGCGACCATGACCTCGGAGACCAGCTCGATCGCGGTCGACATCGCCTCCGACAAGGACCTGACCACCCGTCTGCTCAGCGCCGCCGGTCTGCCGGTGCCCAAGCAGGAGTCCGTGCGTACGGCGGACCAGGCAGCCAGCGCAGCCAGGCGCATCGGTTTCCCGGTGGTCGTGAAGCCCCTCGACGGCAACCACGGACGCGGGGTGTGCCTGAACCTGATGGACGAGGAGGAGGTCCGTGAGGCGTTCTCGATCGCCAGGGAACAGTCGCGTCGCGGCACCGTGGTCGTCGAGTCGTTCGTGACCGGCAAGGACTACCGCTGCCTGATCATCGACGGCAGGGTCGCCGCGATCGCTGAGCGGGTGCCGGCCCACGTCATCGGTGACGGCACCCACACCGTCCAGCAGCTCGTCGACGACACCAACGCCGACCCGCGTCGTGGGGTGGGCCACGAGAAGATCCTGACCCGCATCAAGATCGACGCTGCCGCCGAGGAGGTGCTCGCCGGACAGGACCACACCCTCACCTCGGTGCCCGACCAGGGCGAGATGGTCAAGCTCGCGCTGACGGGCAACATGTCGACCGGTGGCATCTCCATCGACCGCACCTTCGAGGCGCACCCGGAGAACGCCGAGATCGCCGAGGAGGCGGCCCGGATGATCGGGCTCGACATCGCCGGCATCGACTTCATCTGCCCCGACATCACCGAGCCCGTGCGCGAGACCGGCGGCGCCATCTGCGAGATCAACGCGGCGCCCGGCTTCCGCATGCACACCCACCCGACGATCGGCGAGCCGCAGTTCATCGCCAAGCCCGTGGTCGACATGCTCTTCCCGCCCGGCGCCACGAGCCGGATCCCGATCGTCGCGGTCACCGGCACCAACGGCAAGACCACGACGTCCCGGATGATCAGCCACATCTTCAAGGGCATGGGCCGCAAGGTCGGGATGACCTCGACCGACGGTGTGGTCATCGACGAGCGTCTGCTGATCCGCTCCGACGCCAGCGGCCCCCGCTCGGCCCGGATGGTCCTGCAGAACCCCCGCGTCGACTTCGCGGTCTTCGAGGTCGCCCGCGGCGGCATCCTGCGCGAAGGCCTCGGCTACGAGCGCAACGACGTGGCAGTGGTGCTCAACGTGCAGCCCGACCACCTCGGGCTGCGGGGCATCGACACCGTCGAGCAGCTCGCCGACGTCAAGGCGGTCCTGGTGGAGGCGGTGCCGCGCGACGGTCACGCCGTCCTGAACGCCGACGACCCGCTGGTGCGCGCGATGCGTCGCCGCTGCTCGGGTCAGGTGGTGTGGTTCTCGATGGAGGAGCCAGGCTCCGAGGTGCGCGACATGATCGATGCCCACTGCCGTCGTGGCGGCAAGGCGCTCGTGCTCAACCCCAGCGAGCGCGGCGAGATGATCGTGGTCAAGCACGGCCCGCGCGAGATGCAGCTGGCCTGGACCCACCTGCTGCCCGCGACGTTCGGTGGCAAGGCGCGGATGAACGTGCAGAACACCCTGGGGGCCGCCGCGGCCGCGTTCGCCGCGGGCGCCCCCCTCCACGACATCCGTCAGGGTCTGCGCA
>JBKJON010000243.1:0-8047 GCA_046595715.1 Marmoricola sp. | reverse complement strand
ATCCGAAAAGGGCTACACAAAACCACCATGAACCCCCATCATTGGGTGTGTTCGGTCTCTGTAGGGAGCGCCGGCGACTCGAGCTATGAGCGTGAAGGGGGCGTCGGTGACGCGGTTCTCGAACAGCCGCCGACCCCGGGGCGAGCGGGGCGCGGTCGCCGTCGAGTTCGCCCTCATCGTCCCGCTGCTGATGTTGCTGGTCTTCGGCATCATGGAGTTCGGCTTCATGCTCAACCGGGACACGGTGGTCAGCAACGCCTCGCGCGACGGAGCGCGGGTGGCCAGCCTCGGCGGCGCGTACGCCGACATCATGGCCAGCATCACCCAGGAGCTGGCCCAGTCCGGCATCCCCACCACCTCCCCCACCACCGTGATCACGATCGACTGCCTCAAGCCCGAAGGGACCATCCCCTGCAACGTCTCCGGCAACGCCGCGACGTACAACAGCCTCGCGGCCTCCGGAGCCACCGCGGTCATCTCGGTGACCTACAAGTACGCGTGGATCACCCCGGTGATCAGCTCGATCATGGGGACCTCGACCTCGCTGGGCCAGACCACGCAAATGCGGGTCGAGTGAGATGAACCGACTGCTCTCCCGCCGCCACCGCGACGAGTCCGGCGTGGTGGCCATCCTGGTGGCCCTGCTGGCGCTCATGCTCTGCATGTTCGCGGCCTATGCCATCGACATCGGGCTGCAGGTGAACCGCAAGCACCAGCTCAACGACACCCTCGACGCGGCTGCCCAGGCGGGGGCCTACGCCCTGCCCGGCAGCACCGCGACCGCCAGGTCGGAGGCGTTGGCCTTCGCCACGGCGCACGACTCGACCGAGACCGGCGCTCTGGCGCCCAACGTGGACTTCTGGTGCATCACCGCCTCGACCGGCAGCTCCGCGCCGTACGCCGTGGACACCACCCAGATCCCGCAGACGTGCAACCCGGGCACCAGCCCCTACACGGTCAACGCGTCCTACAAGTCGACCGGACGCCAGATCAGCTGCAGCGCGATCCTCTGTGCCATCCCCTGCGTCGAACCGTCGGTGAACACCGTCACTCCGAAGATCGCCTGCAACACGATCCGGGTCTACCAGGGCCGCGACGTCCCGTTCGCCTTCGCCCCGGCCGGTGGGATCGCCAAGGGGATGACCGGCACCATCATCTCGGTGGCGTGCAAGGGGTCCTGCGGCACGATCAACCCCAACCCGCTGGATGTCGCGGTCATCGCCGACCGCACCGGCAGCATGGGGGCCGCCGACATCCTCAAGCTGCGCGACGGGATCAAGGGCATGCTGCAGCAGATGACGCCCTCGCAGCAGTACGTCTCCCTGGGCGCCATCGGCCGTAGCGGGTCCACCAGCACCTACGACGCGGCCTCGCGGGCGTGCGACAGCACTTCCCGGGGCCTCACCTACGGGAGCACCTCAGGCAGCAGCGGTCTGTGGATGCCGATCGCGTTCTCCGACGACTACACGGATGCTTCCCAGACCCTGCAGACGAACAGCACGCTGATCAAGGGTGTCAACTGCCTCACCAACCAGTCCGACGGGGCCCAGGGCACCTCGCTCGCGTCCCCGCTGAAGGCCGCGGCCCGCTATCTCCTGGGCTACACCCCCAACAACCTCTCCTCCCTGCCGGCGCGGTCCGCTCCGCCGCAGAAGGTGCTGATCATGGAGACCGACGGGCAGCCGAACGAGCGCGAGCCCACCGGTGGCTCGACCTCGCTCGGCACCACCGGGGACGTGTTCTCCAACCGGCTGCACACCGACGGCGGGGTCACCACCAGCCAGGCGGACACGGCCGGCACCCCGACGACGGTCACGAGTGGCAACCAGCAGACGATCACCACGGTCGTCACGCACAACAAGACGACCACCTACACCTACGACGGCGGCGCGAAGGCGTGCCAGAACCTGATCGACGTGGCCACCAACGCCAAGGCGGCCGGGATCCTGGTGATCATGATCGGCTACAACATGACCTCGAAGAAGTGCTACGACTACGACGGGTCCTCGGCCTCCAACAACACCAACGCGACCACGGTGAACGGTCCCGAGCCCGACTCGAGCACGACGAGCGGAAACAACACCTACGTCACCAAGTACCAGACCAAGACGACGCCCATCTGGCAGCGGATGGCGGCCTCCGCCTCCGTGCTGAACGTGCTGGCCCAGTCCGCAAGCCCGCTCAAGAACCCCGACGGGACCTACACCCAGACCACGGCGGAGAACGACTGCTCGACCGATGCGTTGCGGACGGCCGAGAACTCCGACGGCGACTACCTGTTCTGCGCGGCCTCCGGCAACGACATGGCACCGATCTTCAGGACCGCCCTCTCGCAGGCCACCAAGGGCATCAAGCTCCTCAAGATTCCCTGACCTCCGCGGTTGACCTCCGGCGAGGCCAGCCCCGTGTGTCGGGGGATGATGGGCGCATGCATCTCGTCTTCACGCTCGTCGGGATCGTCGCCGTCGTCCTCGCGGTGGCCGCCGTGTGCTCGAAGCTCGACCTGTCCTCACCGCTGATCCTGATCGTCGTCGGCGTCATCGGCTCCTACGTGCCGTTCATCCCCGACGTACGCCTCGAGCCGGAGGTGGTGCTCTTCGGCCTGCTCCCGCCGTTGCTCTACGCCGCCGCCCTGCAGACCAGCCTCGTCGACTTCAACGCCAACCGGCGTTCGATCCTGCTGCTGTCAGTGGGGCTGATCGCCTTCACCACCGCCGGGGTCGCCGTCCTCGTGCACGCCCTGCTGCCCGACCTCGGCTGGTCGGCGAGCTTCGCGATCGGCGCCGTCGTCGCACCACCCGACGCGGTCGCCGCCAGCACGATCGGCCGGCGCATCGGCCTGCCCCGCCGGATCGTCACGATCCTGGAGGGGGAGTCGCTGCTCAACGACGCGACCGCCCTGGTGGCCCTGCGTACGGCGATCGCCTCGGCCGTGGTCTGGCACGAGATCGCGCTGGACTTCCTGCTCGCGGCCGGTGGCGGTATCGCGATCGGGCTGGGCTTCTTCTTCGTGATCGGGCTGGTCCGCAAGCACGTGACCGACCCGGTCATCGACAGCGGACTGAGCTTCCTGACCCCGTTCGCGGCGTACGTCGTGGCGGAGCGGGTCGAGGCCTCCGGGGTGCTCAGCGTCGTGGTCGCCGGCCTGCTGCTCGGCCACAGGTCACCGGTCCTGCAGACCGCCCAGTCACGGATCGCCGAGCGGATGAACTGGCGCAGCATCGCCTTCCTGCTGGAGAGCAGCGTCTTCCTCCTCATCGGCCTGCAGGCGCGCACGATCATCAGCGACGCCCTCAGCGGCGAGGTGACCCTCGCCCGTGTGTTCCTGCTCTGCTCGCTGACCCTGGTGGCGGTGATCGTCCTGCGGCTCGTGTGGGTGTTCCTGGCGCGCTACCTGCTCGTGCGGCCCGGCCCCGACGGGATCACCAAGGAGCTTCCACCGTGGACCTACACCCTCCTGCTCGGCTGGGCCGGCATGCGCGGCGTGGTCACCCTGGCCGCGGCCTTCGTGATCCCGGCGGCGACACCGCACCGCGACGTGCTCCTGCTCGTCGCCTTCACCGTCACCGCCGGCACCCTGTTCCTCCAGGGGCTCTCCCTGCCCTGGCTCGCACGTCGTCTCAAGGTGCCCTCTCCCGACCCCGGCGCCGACGCCCTGGCCCGGGCCAACCTGCTCCACCAGGCCTCGCAGGCCAGCCTGGCCGAGCTGGACCAGCTCGAGGAGGACGACCCGCACTCGGTGGGCGAGACCATCCGCGACCGGGTCCGCCGGCGTGACTTCGCCGCCTGGGAACGGGTGGGTGCCGGTGCCGAGGAGACGCCCAGCGAGACCTACGGCCGCTGGCGCAAGCTGATGATCGACTCCGAGCGCAAACGCGTGCTCGAGATCCGCAGCACAGGCAGCGTCGCGCACGAGGTGGTAGACGAGGTGCTCGCGATGCTGGACATCGAGGAGTCGATGCTCGACTACTCCGGGGACGCGGTCGACCGGGTGCGCTCGACCGGGGTCAACGTCACGCTCGAGGGTGGTTGTGAGCACCTGCAGAAGACTCGCCCGCCGGTCGAGCCGGACACCCCGGGCGAGTGCGGCGACTGCCTGCGCGAGGGGACCTCGTGGGTGCACCTGCGCATGTGCGTGAGCTGCGGCCACATCGGCTGCTGCGACTCCTCGCCCCAGCGTCACGCCAGCGTGCACCACGAGCAGACCGAGCACCCCGTCATGCGTTCCGCGGAGCCCGGCGAGGACTGGCGCTGGTGCTTCGTGGACGACCTGACGGGCTGAGGTACCTACGGGCGTTCGGGGAGCTGCTGCAGCGCCCACCGGTTGCCGTCGGGGTCCTCGAAGGTGACGAACCGGCCCCACGGCTGCTCGTCGACGTCACTGCACTCGACGCCACGACCGCGCAGGTGGTCACGCGCTTCCTCGGCGCTGGCGACCACGACCTGGATCATCTGCCGCTGACCATCCGGGAGCATCCCGAGGCCGGTCCCGAAGCAGATCGAGCAGGCTGAGCCGGGGGGCGTGACCTGGACGAAGCGCAGTCCGTCGTCGGGCGTCTGGTCGTGGTCGACAATCCAGCCGACCTGGGTGCCGTAGAACTCGACCGACCGGTCGACGTCCTCGACGGCAAGGGGGACGAGCTCGATCTTCCAGTCCATGTCACTGACCTCTCACGCGGGGCTCCCCGCCTCTCGGGGACCCGTCCTCGCCACCCTAGGAGGAGATCAGGTCACGTCCTGTCCGCAATGAGATCCGGGTAGTCCGAGACGTTCCCGTGGTCCGTTCACCCTCCGTTCGACGGGAGCGTCTCGGACTACCCGGGCGTCTAGGCTTGCCCCATGCGGATCACGAAGTTCGGGCACGCCTGCGTTCGAGTCGAGACGGGGGACCACACGATCGTCATCGACCCGGGTGGCTTCACCGAGCTGGAGGCCGTCGACGGGGCCACCGCCGTGCTCATCACCCACCAGCACGGCGACCACTACTCCGCGGAGCACCTGCGCCGCACGGACGCCCCGATCCACACCATCTCGGCGGTGGCCGACGTGATCCGCGACGAGGCGCCGGACGTCGCCGAGCGGGTGAGCGTGGTGGGGCCCGGTCAGGTGTTCGACCCCGGCGTCTCGACGCGCTCGGTGGGCGAGGACCACGCGGTGATCCATCCGGAGCTGCCACACATCGACAACAGCGGCTACCTGCTCGAGGTCGAGGGAATCACCGTCTACCACCCGGGGGACGCGCTCACGGTGCCCGGCGTACACGTCGACCTGCTGCTGCTCCCGGTGAGTGCGCCCTGGCTCAAGATCTCCGAGTGCATCGACTTCGCCCGCGACGTCGGGGCGCAGCGCTCACTGGCGATCCACGACATGATCTACAGCGAGCTCGGCCTGCAGTTCGCGGGCGGTCACCTCTCCCGGATGTTGGGTGAGCGGGCGCAGACCTACGTGCGTCTCGAGCCTGGACAGGACCTCTAGCCCCCGAAACCCCGTCGCCGCACGCCCCCACTTCCCGGCACACTGCAGGTGAGGAGGGGTCATGATCGAGCCACCGCTGGCGACCGAGGACGAGCAGGTCCAGCGGCTGCCCAGCGCCAGGCAGCTGCCGCGTGTGCTGACGCCGTTCGCCATCCCCGCCTACCGCCGGATGGCGCTGGCGCTGACCTGCGGTGCCTTCGCGTACGGCGTGTGGACGGTGGCCCTGGTCTGGGAGGTGATCCGCCTCGGTGGCGGACCGGCCCAGCTCTCGATCGTCTCGACGTCGGGCGCGGTCGGCGTCGTACTCCCTGCCCTGCTCGCGGGTGTGGTCGCCGACCGGATCCCGCAGAAGCTGATCGTGATGACGGTGGCGGCGGCGGAGTGCCTCAGCTACACGATCATCACGTTGCTCTCGCTCACCGACACCACCCGCGTCTGGCACCTCGCGGTCATCTCGCTGTGCATCGGCATGGGGATGGCGTTCTACTACGCGGCCTACTCGGCCTGGCTTCCCGCGATCGTCCCGGCCTCCGACCTGCTCGCGGTCAACGGCTTCGAGGGGATGGTGCGTCCGCTCGTCTCGCAGGCCGTCGGTCCCGGCGTCGCGGGCGTCGTCGTGGGGCTGGCCTCACCGGGCTGGGCGACGCTCGTGGCCGCCGTGGTGGCGGGGGTCGGGGTCCTGGCTCAGGTCTTCGTCCCACGCACCCCCGTCCGCCGCGACCTCTCGGGGATCGACGCGCAGCACCCTGTCCGGGCCGCCCTGCGGGACATCCGCGAGGGCGTCGTCTACATGCTCAGGACGCCGTGGTTGCTGGCCACACTGCTCTTCGCCTCGCTGATGGTGCTGGCGACCATGGGTCCCTTCGAGGTGCTCGTGCCGTTCGTGATCAAGGACCGCCTCGGCGGTGACGCGGGCGACCACGCGCTCGTGCTCGCGGCCTTCGGTGTCGGCGGTGGAGCAGGCTCCCTGGGGATGGCCTCGTTCAGGATGCCGCGTCGCTACCTGACCTGGATGACCCTGTGCTGGGGCGTCGCCTGTCTGCCGCTGGCCCTGATCGGTGTGGCCAGCGAGGTCTGGATGATCGCGGTCTGCTCCTTCGTCCTGGGCGTGCTGTTCTCGGCCCCGATGGTCATCTGGGGGACGCTGCTGCAGCGACGGGTTCCCCCGGAGCTGCTCGGTCGGGTCGCCTCGCTCGACTTCTTCGTCTCCATCAGCCTGATGCCCGTCTCGATGGCCCTCGCCGGTCCCGTCGCGTCGCTGATCGGCATCGGCAACACCTTTCTGATCGCCGGGCTGACGCCGATCGTCTTCGCCGTGGTCGCCGTCATCTGGGCCCGGTTGCCCGAGGACGAGATCGCCCACCCGCTCGGGTAGGTGGGTGCGCCCGCCCCGGGCATGCGAATGTGGCGCGTGAGGCGGGGGTGGCGCTCAGGTGTCCCTCCAGCGACATTCGCATGCCCGGCGAGGGCCCCACCCACCCACCCTCCGTCCACCCGCACCGGTTCGGTCCCCCTTGGCAGGATGTGACGGTGATCGACTGGCTGCAGGACCGTTCCGTCATACAGCTCCTCCTGCTGGCCTTCGCCATCTTCGTCGTACTCGCGGTCGGGGCCGGTCTCCTCACCCGGGTGCTCGTACGACGAGGGATGCGCGCGCCGTTCGTCATCCACCGCATAACCGGCTCACCCAGTGGTTCGTCGACCTGATCAAGCGGCCGATCACCATCGCCGTGCTCGACGAGGTGGCCGACGTGATCCAGGCCGGCCACTACACCGAGAACATCTCCTCCGCGCTCGTGGAGAACCGCGATGAGCTGGTCGCGCTGGTGGCCGAGAAGGTGCGCCAGGATCCGGCTTCACGGGTGGTAGGCCGGCTGCCGGGGTACGACGCCATCGTCGGCCAGGTCAGCGAGACGACCCTGCGGGTGCTGATCGAGATGCTCGGCGACCCGCGCATGGACGAGCTGGTCTCGGACCCGCTGCACAACAACCTGGAGCAGATCAAGCGGGCTGTCCGGGAGCGTGAGACCCAGACGCCGACGCCGGTGGGTCCGTCCGGCCGATCGGGAAGGGGACGCCCTACCCCGGGAACCTCCGGCCCGTTCAGCTGAGCCGGGCGGCTAGTCGGCGAGCGCGTCCCGGACGGGCAGGAACTTCGCCTGCGCCTCGGCCAGCTCGGCCTCCGGGTCGGAGTCGGCGACGATGCCGCAGCCGGCGAAGAGCCGCACCTGCGAGCCGTCGAGCTCGGCCGAGCGCAACGCGATGCCGAACTCACCGTCGCCGTCGCCGTCCATCCAGCCGACAGGGCCGGCGTAGCGGCCACGGCGCATGCCCTCGATCTCGGCGATCATCTCGACCGCGACCTTGGTGGGGGTCCCGCCGACGGCCGCCGAGGGATGCAGAGCCGCCGCGAGCTCGAGAACCGTCGCACCGTCGGAGTCGTGCACCACCCCGGCGACGTCGGTCGCCAGGTGCATGACGTTGGGCAGGTGCAGCACGAACGGCACCTCGGGCACGTTCATGGAGGAGCAGTACGGCGCGAGCGAGTCGGCCACGGAGCGGACGGCGTACT
>JBKJON010000298.1:0-4704 GCA_046595715.1 Marmoricola sp. | reverse complement strand
GATGAACCACGCGTGATCGGCCGACGACACGAGGTGGTTGTAGTCGCCGTAGAACTGACGCGCGAGGTTGTTCTGCGCCGACGCGGCCGGATCCGACGAGGCCGAGGTGACCTTGGTCGGTGCGCTGAAGCTGCCCGCGCCCGCCGCCTTGGACACGTACCACGAGTTGATCGACGCGTTGCCGGTGCCGTAGGTCGCGGGGTTGATCGCGATCTGGGCCCGGTAGCCGATGTCGACGCGGCCGTTGGGCGCGACGTCCATGCCCTGGTAGAACGCGTCGCCCTCGGCGGCCGTGCTGACGGGAACGGGCGTGCTCCACGACTGCCCGCGATCGCTCGACGTGCTGACGACGATGCGCGACCCGCTCGAGCCGTAGGACGCCCATGACGTGTACAGCCGCGTCGAGGCGTCACGCGGGTCGGCGGCGATCGTCGGGAACGAGTCGGTGCGGAAGTTCGCTCCCGGCAGCGGGTCCGGGATCGCGTTCTCCGGCCCGACTGCGATCGGCCGCGACCAGCGACGCCCGCCGTCGCGCGAGATCGCGACGTCGATGCGCAGATCCTGCGAGAAGGCGACGTACACCGAGCCGTCGGGACCGGTTGTCACGTAGCTGCCCTGGCGACCGTTGCCGGTCCCGTTGTTGCCGGCGGCCGTGAGCTGCTTGGCCGACGTGAAGGTCCGACCGCCATCGGCCGAGTACGTGGCCATGATCGGCTCGCTCTGGCCGGCCGCGCGAAACTCCGTGTAGGTCACGTAGACGCGGCCGAAGTACGGGGAGTCGCTGTCGCCGTCGACCGCGAGCCACTCCTTGTCGTTGAAGTCGTTGGGGTTGTCCTTCGTCGTCGCCAGGACGGGAGCGCTCCACGTCACGCCGTTGTCGTCGGAGTACGAGACGGCGAGGTATTCCGGCGCCTTGCCGGCAGGGTAGGAGCCGGCGTTGTCCCTGTACGAGGCGAGCGTCGAGTAGTAGGCACGCGCGCCGTGGGCGTATGTGAAGCCGCCGCCGGCGGCGGGCTGCGGCCCGTAGGTGATCACGGGGTCGCCGTCGGACACGAAGGGCGACGACCTCCAGTTCGCCTGATCGTCGAGCAGCCCGCGGTTGGTCCAGGTCTTTCCGCCGTCACTGGACGTGTAGACGCCCGAGGTTCCCACGTTGGGGAAGAAGGAGCAATCGTTGGGCGCGGCGCCCGCCCCCCGCACCGGACCCGGGCCACAGGGCGGCTGGCGCTGCTCGTCGTTGGAACCGGCGATGAGGAGGAGGCTGTCCCGGGGGTTGACCGCGATAGTCGGCTCGTTCTGCTTGTTGGTCGGGAACACGGCATCGGCGTCCGACGTGGGCGCCCCGGCGACCTGTGGGTCGTTCGCCTGGACGTCGGTCGAGGTGGCCGCGCTCGCCAGTCCCGGCGCAAGAAGCAGCACGCTCGCCGTCGCCAGGCCGAGGGTGGCTCGGCGCAGCGGCCGGGCAGCAGAAGATGGACTCATGCGGGACTTCTCCTGACAGAGCGATGAGCGAATGCCAGCGGAGCTGGCCCAAGTCACACAACCACGAGGCGACGCGGATGTGAAGCCCCCGGCGCAACTCCTCGGGTGTGCTGAGCCTGATCCACCGATTGGTCGTGCGGTGTGATCCCCTCGTGAACTGTGAGTGCCCTTATGTGCTGGGGAATTGGGCCTTCTTCAGGGCACAATTCCACCATCACGGAGGGCCTCTCATACACGATCGTCGACTGCTTCGAGGCCGGGGGTCGACCGCGCAACTACTACGCGCACGACATCGCTCCTGCGGTGTCCACCACTGTCACCGCACACGACCCCCACGTGGTGCGACTCCTGGGAAGGCGGCAGTGACGGACCGCAGCGTCACCAGCGCAGTGTGACGACTGAGCCGGCTGGGAGTGATGCGCCGACGGAGTGGCCACCTTGGTCGACGACGAGAAGCTGGTTGCTTTCCCAGCTGTTGTACGCCGTGAGAACATGGGTGCCGTCGGTGTTGAGGTAGGCGACAGTCCTCACGCCGTACACCGACTCCGGCGTGGCCACCCGCACCGCGCCGGGTCGCACGGCCTTGCCGCCTTGGGCCAGCACGTCGTACTCCACGTTGCGGGTCACGGTGGCGGTGGCGGGGTCGATGGTGAGGACGCCCCGGCACGTGCTGCAGCCCCCCGTGTGTGGGCCGGCGGTGGGCGAGAGGGCCAGGTTCCAGAGGATCACGCTGCGCGACCAGTTGCGGGTAGTGCCCAGCAGGAGCGTGTCGGCGTTCCAGCCCAGGGTTCCGGCGTACGAGGTGGACCAGTCGCCGCCTGTGCACTCGGTGAACCAGATGCCCTTGGTCGGGGCCGCGTCATGAACGACGCTCTGGGCCGACGGTTGGCCGCCGTAGCAGTGGAACGCGGTGCCGTCGAGGGCGCTCGATGCGGCGGGATCGGCCAGCAGGGTGGTCGGGTAGGTGGTGTCGTCCCAGTTGTGGTCGTAGCCGATCAGCTGCAGGTATGTGATGCCGGCCTCGGCGAGACGCCAGTGCAGGTTCGAGGCGAGAGCTGCCTGCTGGGCGGCGCTCATCAGCATTCCCGGGTAGTCCGGCGGGGCGTACCCGGGCTCGTTGCCCAGCGTGAGGAAGCGGATCGGCACCCGCCTGGCACGGAGGGCCTGGACGCTCTTGACGAGGTAGCGGGCGTAGACGTCGACGGAGTCGCTGCGCAGGGTGCCGCCGATCAGGGAGCCGCTTGTCTTCATCCAGCCCGGGGCGCTCCACGGTGTCCCCATGACCTTCAGTCTGGGGTTGATGGCGAGCGCCTCCTGGAGCACCGGGATGATCTCGACGTCGTCGTGGGTGAGGCTGAACCGCGTCAGGTCCGGGTCGGTCTGACCGGAGGGCAGGTCGTCGTAGCTGTAGCGCGACAGCGCGAAGTCGCTCGCACCCAGCGGCAGCCGGACCAGGTCGAGCCCGGCACCTTCGACGGGGTCGAAGAGCGAGCGCAGAGCCGCCGTGCGCTTCACCGCGGGCAGCTGCATCAGCAGGTGGGCCGACGACTCGGTCAGGGCCGCGCCGTAGCCGTCCACGGTCTGGAAGCGTTTCGTGGTGTCGACGGCCACGTGCACCGCTGACCGGGCGGTGCTCGGGGCCAGCTCCGCGGCCGACAGCCGACTCACTCGTCGCCTGGCGTCCTTGGTGGTCAGCCAGCCGGCCAGACGACTGTCCGCGGACTTGGTCCTGGTGGTCTTCGCGCCGGTTGCCATGGACCCGGTCGTGGCGTACGCCGCTGAGGCGCTCAGCAGGAGGGCGACGGCGAACGACACAAGCGTGACGAGCGCGACGTGAGGACGGGGGCTCATGCGCGTAGAATAGCTGTTTCGCCCGATTTGTAACCGATTATTGGGCCTCGTCACCTGCAACGTCTCGGGCATGGCTGCGCTCGAGGCATCCCCGCGGCACCTCCCTCAACGTCGGGTCTTTCCCGGGGCAGCTGCGCTGAGCAGGGCGCCCGGTACGCCAGGGCGGACGCCGGCCGCCCCGAGCGAATCGGGAGGCAGCAGGCGGGTCGCCATGGCGTGGGCACGGTCCAGGGGGGTGAGGTCTCGGCGCAGTGCTGCGGTCAGCATCGCGCCCTCAAGCAGCAGGAACCACTGCTCCGAGGTGTCGGCGGGATCAGGACACCCCGCGAGCTCGGCGATCTGCTCGAGGTGGGTCACCATCCCGCGTTTGTGGGCCTCGATCACCGCCCGTCCAGGGTGGTCGGGGTCGACCAGCTCGGCCGCGGCATTGACGAACCCGCAGCCGCGCAGCCCGTCAGCCACGGCCCAGGCCCGGTAGGCCATGAAAGTGGCGTCGAGCCGGCTTGCAGCACTTTCTCGGCCGCTCAGGTGCTGCTCGAGGTCTCGCCGCCACCGCTCATCGCGGGCTCGCAGGTGCTCGGCGATCAGGGTGTCCTTGGAACCGAAGTGCGCATACAGGGTCGCCTTGGTGACCTGAGCCTGCGCAGCGATCGCGTTCACGCCCACGGCGCGGATCCCCTCGGCGTAGAACAGCCGCGACGCGGTCGCCAGGAGACGGTCTCGCGCACTCGGGACCTGCTCGTCGACCGGACTCATCGCTCACCCCTCGACAGCGACTATACAGACTGGTATGTCTATTCCATGGCGCTGAGCCGCTCAGCGCCCCCACACTCCCAGAGGAGCCACCCATGCCTGGTCGTGTCGAGGCCGTCGTCTTCGACGTCCTGGAGACCCTGCTCGACGTCGAGGCGATCGCGACCCGCCTGGAGGAGGTCGGCCAGCCCACGTCCGTGCTCGGACCGTTCTTCTTGCGCTTCCAACGAGACGCGATGGCACTCACCCTGGCCGGGGACTCCGCGGACTTCACCGCCGTCGCCCGCCAGGCACTGAACACCGAGACCAGGCAGGCGATGTCAAGCAAGGACATCGATCACGTACTGGAGGGTTTCGCGAAGGTCTCGGCGTTCCCCGACGCCCTCCCGGCGCTGGAGAAACTCTCCCAGGCCGGCGTCAAGATCGGCTGCCTGGCCGTCGGCGACCCCGAGAAGCTGAAGCAGGTCTTCCTGAACCTCGTCGTGAACGCGCTCGACGTCATGCCCGAGGGCGGCGAGCTGACGACGCGCGTGAGCGGCGACGCGAGCGAGGTGAAGATGTCGGTCACCGACACCGGCCCCGGCATCGACGACCGGCACCTCGCCGAAATCTTCGACC